>JANZPQ010000172.1:0-10987 GCA_038040945.1 Desulfobulbaceae bacterium
TGTCCTCGGTGACTGGGACAGGCCTTATCTGACCATGAATTACGACTATGAGGCGGTTATTGCCAGAGAATTTAACCGTTTTCTGCTCTCAGGCTCAGTGGTCCGTAACAAGAAGCCGGTCTTTTGGTGTTCCACTTGTACCACTGCCTTGGCTGAGGCCGAGGTTGAATATTATGATCACACCTCCCCTTCCATCTATGTGAAATTTCCGGTGGTGGAGGACCTCTCGGATATTGATCCGGCGCTCGGTGCTGCCAAAGTCTCGGTGGTCATTTGGACCACCACCCCCTGGACCCTACCGGCCAATCTGGCCGTGGCCTTCCATCCGGATTTTGTTTATGCCGCCGTGGCCGTCGACAACGAGGTGCTGATCCTGGCCCAGGATCTGGTGCCCAAGGTGATGGGTGATCTGGGCATTGCTGAGTATACCATTGTGGCCACCTTCTCGGCGCGCGGCCTTGAGCGCAGGAACTGTCGTCATCCCTTCCTGGATCGTAATTCCCTGATGGTCCTTGCCAACTATGTGACAGCTGAGGCCGGTACCGGCTGTGTCCATACGGCCCCGGGCCATGGCGCCGACGATTATCTGACCGGGCTGCGCTATGGGCTGGAGATCCTCTCTCCAGTTGACAGTGAGGGCTGTTATACTGCGGAGGCCGGAAAATATCAGGGCCAGCAGGTGCCGGCGGTCAATAAGGTGATCACTGGGGATATGCAGGAGTCAGGCGTCTTGCTCCACGAGTCTGCCATTACCCATAGCTACCCCCACTGCTGGCGTTGCAAGAAGCCGGTGATGTACCGGGCTACACCCCAGTGGTTTATTTCTCTTGAGCAGAATGATCTGCGCACCAAGGCCTTGGCCGAGATTAAAAAGGTGGAGTGGACTCCGGCCTGGGGGATGCAACGCATCCAGTCCATGGTTGAAAACAGGCCGGACTGGTGTCTCTCCCGTCAGCGCACCTGGGGCGTACCCATCACCGTGCTCAGCTGCAAGGAGTGCGGAGAGGTCGTCAAGAGTGAGGCCCTGGTTGAACGGATTGACCTCCTCTTCAAGGAGGAAGGGGCCGATGCCTGGTTCCGCCACGGGGTGGAGGATTTCCTCGCGCCCGGCACCTGTTGCGCCCAGTGTGGTTGCACCGATTTTGTCAAGGAAGAGGATATCCTGGATGTCTGGTTTGATTCCGGCGTAAGCCATGCCGCGGTCTGTGAGGCACGCGAAGAATTGCGCTCCCCTGCTGATCTCTATCTTGAAGGCAGCGATCAGCACCGCGGCTGGTTTCAGTCCTCTCTGCTCACCTCGGTGGGAACCCGGGGGCGGGCCCCTTTCAAGGGTGTTCTGACCCATGGCTATGTGGTTGACGGCAAGGGCAAGAAGATGTCCAAATCCGTCGGCAATGTGGTGGCTCCCCAGGAGGTGATCGATAAATTCGGCGCCGAGATCCTGCGTCTCTGGGTCTCCAGTGAGGACTACCGCGATGATGTCAAGGTCTCGGATGAGATCCTCAAACAGGTGGCCGATGCCTATCGCAAGATCCGCAATACCATCCGCTATATGCTGGGCAATCTCTTTGATTTTGATCCTGAGCAGGATCGTGTTGCCTATGCTGATCTGCCGGAGATCGATCGCTGGGCCCTGGCCCGTTTTGAGGAGTTGAAAGGACGGGTGACGGCGGCGTACGAACGCTTTGAATTCCATTCGATCCATCAGGGACTCAATTATTTCTGCGGCTTGACCATGAGTGCCTTTTATCTCGATATCCTTAAGGACCGGCTTTACTGTTCCGGAACGGAGTCGCTTCCGCGCCGTGCGGCCCAGACAGTCCTGCATGAGATTCTGGATGGTCTGCTTCGTCTTATGACCCCGGTGCTCAGCTTTACCGCGGCCGAATCCTGGGAGTCGTTGTATAATCTTGCACCTGATGCCCCCCTTGATCAGAGTGTCTTTTTTGTGGAATTCCCACCTCTGCATCCGGAAAGGCGCGATGGCGA
This sequence comes from Desulfobulbaceae bacterium, assembly GCA_038040945.1. Lineage (GTDB taxonomy): Bacteria > Desulfobacterota > Desulfobulbia > Desulfobulbales > Desulfocapsaceae > UBA2270. Next base: position 1,990 of record JANZPQ010000172.1, read on the forward strand.
GCTGGAGGACAGGTGGGAAAAACTGGTCATGGTCCGTTCAGAGATTACCAGGGCCCTGGAAGGGGCGCGTCAGGAAAAGGTGATCGGTCATCCCCTGGAGGCGGAAATATTACTCAAGGTCAACGGTGAATGGGCGGAATTTATTCGTCAGGAGTGGCAAGCCATCAAGGACGTCTGCATTGTCTCTGAATTGACCATCTGTGATGAGTGTGATGACTTTGCTCCTCTTGGGCTTACTCCGTATGTGAGCAAGGAGCTTGCAGGGCTTTCTGTGGCAGTGCGACCGGCGCAGGGAGAGAAGTGTGAACGCTGCTGGATTCGCTCAATCACGGTGGGGCAGAGTCTGGAGCATCCTCAGCTCTGCGGTCGTTGTGCTTCCGTGGTGACGGAGATGGTTCCGGGGGCGTCCGCCTAAATGATACGATTTCTGGCAATAGTAATTGCGGTTGTGAGCTTGGACCAGGTAAGCAAGCTGTGGATCCTGAACTCGTTTTCTTTATATGAATCCCGGGAGCTTATCCCCGGCTTTTTCAGTCTCACCTATCTGACGAACAAGGGGGCCGCCTTTGGTTTTCTGGCCGGACAGACAGGGGCATGGCGCCATTACCTGTTCCTGGTCCTTGGGGCTATGGCTCTGGTGGTGATTGTGGTAGCCTGGGTTCGAATGCGGCATGCTCACACTCTCTATGCGATCAGCCTGCCCTTGATTGGCGGCGGCGCCCTTGGCAACCTGATAGACCGCGTCCGGCTTGGTTCTGTGGTGGACTTTCTTGATGTCTATATCGGGACGTATCACTGGCCAGCCTTTAATGTGGCCGATTCAGCGATCTGTGTCGGGGTGGCTGTTTTTCTACTTGCCAATATCTTGGAAGAAAGAGCGAGTAGAAGACAAAGGAAGCTTGAAAAGTGAAGGTTGAGCAATCAAGTAGAGTCAGGTAGTATCAACGTGTCCAGCTTAAGGTGTTGAGATGAAAATAGCAGTTCTTTTTCCGGGCCAGGGTTCACAATATCTGGGCATGGGCCGGGAGTTTATTGAAGCGGATGGTGATTGTGCGGCCATTATGGAGCAGGCCGAAGAGGTGTGTGGCTTTTCCCTGCGTACGCTCTGCAACGACGGGCCCATGGAGGAACTGGTCAGGGCCACCCATCTGCAGCCGGCCATTACCGTGACCAATCTTGTCTGCTGGCAGGCGCTGCAGAAGGCCTTGGGAGGAAGAGTCGCCGCCAGCTGTTTTGCCGGACACAGTCTGGGTGAATATTCAGCCCTCTGTGCTGCCGGGGTGCTCAGTGTCAAGGATACCCTGCGTCTTGTCTCCAGGCGCGGCCTGCTGATGGAACGCGAGGGGCAAAGGCATCCGGGGACAATGCGGGCCGTGCTCGGCCTGAATGTCGCAGAGGTTGAAGGGGTGATCGCCCAGTGTGTGGGCGCTGGCGTGGCCACCGTCGCCAATCATAATACCGAGCAGCAGATAGTGATCTCAGGGGAGGTGGCGGCGCTGGATGCCATCAGTGCCATTGCCGCTGAGAGGGGCGCAAAGGTTATTCCTCTGGCTGTCAGCGTGGCCAATCATAGTCCACTGGTGGCTGATGCCGTTCCTGATTTTGCCCTCTTTATGGCCGGCGTGGAATTTCGTCGTCCGCAGACCCCGGTCTATTTTAATGTCTCGGCAACAGTGGACAAGGAACCCGCCATGATTCGAGAAATCATGGCCCGGCAGATCGCCTCCAGGGTTCGCTGGTTTGAGCTCATCCAGGCTATGATCGGACAAGGAGTGGACACCTTTATCGAAGTCGGCCCCAAGGCCGTGCTGAAAGGGATGATGCGCAAGATTTCTCCCAAAGGCTACGCCTATCAGGCCTTGCAGTTTGATAGCCCTGACGGTCTGGCCCAATGTCTTGAACAGCTAGGTATGGATTAATTTTATCAGGAGTGAAACAGAGACTATGATTCCAAAAAATGTTTTAATGCTTTTCTTGTTCCTGGCATTCACGCTTGTACCAGCCTGGGCTATACAGGCCGATGAGGGTGAAGGGACGGTTGCCTTGCCGCATGATTTTGGGAATGAAGATCTTGAGGCGTTCTTTGAAGCAGAAGAGGTGTATGATCCTTTGGAGTCGATGAACAGGGTTTTCTTTCAGGTGAACGACAAATTGTATTTTTGGATATTGAAACCCGTTAACACTGCCTATACAGCTGTAGTTCCTATTGATTTTCGAGAATGCTTTGGTAATTTCTTTGATAATGTCGCGGCTCCGGTGCGGGTGGTGAATAATCTGTTACAAGGAAAATTCGCAGATGCGGGGATCGATTTTTCAAGATTTATGATTAACTCGACAGCAGGTGTTTTAGGGTTTGGTGATCCGGCGTTGCGTTCATTCGGGCTTGAGCCCAAATCTGAAGATTTTGGACAGACGCTGGGTGTGTGGGGCATCGGTGAGGGGCCGTATCTCTGCCTGCCGATTTTTGGGCCATTGACGCTTCGCGATACCGTTGGTTTTACAGGTGACAGTTTAGCCCATCCTGCCACCTATGTCTTGAGTAAACCTCTTGAGGGGGCTGCGTATTATTCTGCTGATAAAGTGAACCTGCTGTCTCTGAATCCGGACCTGTATGAAGATATGAAACGATATTCACTGGATCCTTATATCTCCATGCGTCAGGTGTATCTGGACTACAGAAGGGATAAAATATTAGATAGAGCAGTGAAAAATGAGATGATTCATCAGTTGTGAGAGAGAGTTGCTTGAAAAATATTACCTCGAAATTTAAGGAAGATGAATGTTATGAAATATGTACAAGTCCTGCTGCTATTGCTTTTTTGCTCTTTTTTGCCTCTCTCTTCCGCCCTGGCGGTTCCCGGGTCTACAGAGCAGTTACGGCCTACATTGGATGTCCTGCTGGATATCCTGCTTGATCCTGCTATAAAGGGAAGTGAGCATAAGGTGGAGAGACGTGCAAAGATTATGGGTCATGTGTCCCAGCGTTTTGATTTTCGTGAGATGTCCCAGCGGGTGCTTGGCAGGGAATGGAAGAATCTGTCTCAAAAACAGCAGGACTACTTTCAGGTCCTTTTTACCAAACTTCTTGAAAATGCCTATATCGGCAAGTTTGAGAGTTATTCAGGGCAGGAAATTCAGTTTGTGGGGGAGCGGGTAAAGGACGACAGGGCGATTGTTTCAACCCAGATTGAAAATAATGGCCAGTTGATCCCTGTTGATTATATCATGATCAAAAAGAAGTCCGCTGGATGGTGTACGATATTAATATTGAAGGGGTGAGTCTGGTTCGCAATTATATGGAACAGTTCAAATCCATTCTCCGTCGTGACAAGTTTGACGGCTTGGTAAAGCTTCTGGAGGAAAAAAACAAAACTTTTGAATAATCCAGCACCCTCAGGGGATCCTCTACGTTCAGAACCGAAAGGCTCTACAGATGTTTTTTCTTTTTTGGGCGCAAAAGAGCAGAAACGGCTTGAATCTGTGCTTACAGAGGTAACTCTTGAGCAGGATACGTTTTTGTTTGAGGTTGGCGCCCCTGCGGCGGAGCTCTTTTTTCTAGACCGTGGGCGATTGTCGGTACAAAAGAAGACAGGGTTTCATCACAAGATGCAGGTAGTGGCTATTCTCGAATCCGGGGCCATTGTGGGTGAGGCGGGACTTCTTGCAGCTCATATCCGTGGAGTAAGCGTCAAGGCTATCGAGAAGTCGCACCTTTTTTGTTTGGGGCGTAAGGAGTTGGAGGCCTTGGAACAGACGGACTCTCACCTGGTCATTCAGCTCTTGAAGCAAGTGCTGCTGATAAGCAGCCTGCGACTGACGAAGACTGCTGAACGCCTGGCTCACGTTCTGTAGTGAGGGGGGCGGCTTCTCTGTTACGGAAGCAATCAATTGATTTATTCCTGGAATAAGCAGGATTATACGACAAAGTAGGTGCGTCTGTTTTTTTTTCTGGCCATTCTTGTGAAAATTGTTTATTTTTAGTTTTTTTGTCCGCACTCTGTTGAGTGTATTTTTTTTTTAATTCAATACTCTGTTGTCTATAAAAAAAAGAAATCCGCTGTCATGCTTGTAGGAAATCTCTGAGTGTGGCCGACTGTGTGCGGTTGATCAGCAGGTTGTTAGTTCGTATAAGTGTACGTTCATTCAAATTTACCCTGAAAAACAGGTTATGTTTTTTACTGGAGGATATTATGGCTTTACCAAAGAGACGACATTCTCACTCTCGTACCCGTAAGAGAAGATCACATGACGCACTGAGCGCCCCAGGCATGTCTGTCTGCGGCGAGTGTGGTGCCCCAAAACAGCCACATCGTCTTTGCCCAAGTTGTGGAAAATACAAGGGTCGTACGGTTGTGAGCCTTGATGTTGATGTAGAATAGGGTGTAATCGTGCATATTGCCCTGGATGCCATGGGCGGTGACCATGGCCCCGAGGAACTGATTGGCGGGGCATTGCTGGCGGTAAAACAAAGCAGTCTGCAAGTTACCCTGGTTGGTAACCGGCAGATCCTGCAGGCTCATCTCGATCGTTTAAGGCCTGATGACATCGGCTCGTCACAGATTCAGATTGTTCATGCCGCAGAGGTGGTGGAGATGGGTGAATCACCTGTTGATGCCATCCGCAGGAAAAAGGATTCCTCTGTTCTGGTTGCCTTTGAGCTCGTGCGTCAAGGTCTGGCGGATGCTGCCGTCAGCGCCGGAAATTCAGGGGCAACGATGGCTGCTGCTGTGCGCAAGCTTGGCCGGATGGAGCATGTATCGCGGCCGGGAATCGCCAGTATCTTTCCTACCTTGAAAAAACCGGTTGTCATGATGGATGTTGGGGCAAATGTAGATTGCCGTCCCCAGCATCTTTTTCAATTTGCGGTCATGGCCTCTGCCTTTTCCCATATATTTGATATAGATCATCCACGCATTGGCCTCCTCAGCATTGGTGAAGAAGTTGGCAAGGGCAATACCCTTGTGAAAGAGACCTATGCCCGGCTTGCCGCCAGTTCTCTGAACTTTGTGGGAAATGTTGAGGGGCGTGATGTCTTTCAGGGCGATGTTGATGTTATCATCTGTGATGGTTTTGTCGGCAACATCTGTCTGAAACTCAGTGAAGGTCTGGCCGGGGCTGCCATGCAGATGCTCAAAGATGAGATCATGAAATCAACTGCGGCCAAGATCGGTTATTTTCTGGCCCGGCCCGCCTTCCGTGCCTTTGCCAAGCGTGTGGATTATGCAGACTATGGCGGTGCCCCTCTGCTCGGTGTGAATGGCATCGGCATTATCTGTCATGGTAAATCCAGCGCCGAGGCGATTAAGAATGCAATCCTTGAAGCGGCCAAGATGGTGGAGAAGCAGGTGAATCAGAGAATAACTGAAGGCCTTGCTGCAAACGCTCAGGACGAGGAGGCGGTAAGCTGATGGGTACGGCGATTCTAGGGACAGGTGCCTATCTGCCTGAGCGGGTTCTGACCAATCAGGATCTTGAAGGGATCGTTGATACCAGTGACGAGTGGATCCAGACCAGAACCGGGATCCGTACCCGTCGTATTGGTGGACAGGGCGATGAAACCTACCTCCTTGCAGCCAGGGCGGCGGACTCTGCCTTAGAGATGGCCGGGGTCTCTGCTGCTGAGATTGACCTTATTGTCGTTGCGACCGTTTCTTCTCATATGCTTATGCCTTCCTGTGCCTGTTTCGTGCAGAAAGAGATTGGCGCCAACAAGGCCTTTGCCTATGATATCAACGCCGCCTGTTCCGGATTCGTCTATGCCCTTGACCTTGCTGATAACTATATTAAAGCCGATCCTGGCAAGAAGATCCTGGTGATCGGGGCCGAGACCCTTTCAAGTCGTACCAACTGGGAAGATCGAAACACCTGTATCATCTTTGGTGATGGGGCAGGCGCCGTTGTCCTCGGGTCTGTTGAGGGGGATCGCGGGGTGATCGGGGCCAAACTCTTTTCAGATGGAAATCTGTGGAGCCTGCTGCACATGCACACTGCTCCCAGTTGTAATCCAGAACTGTTACAGTCTGCAAGTCCAGGTGTCCATATCGTCATGGAGGGCCGTGAGGTCTTCAAATATGCAGTGAAGGCCATGGAAGAGGCTATCCTGGCCCTGCTGGAACAGGAACAGGTTGCTCTTGAAGCCATCAGTCTTGTTGTTCCGCATCAGGCAAATGTCCGTATCCTGAATAAGCTGGTCGAACGTTTGGGGATCGGTGCGGAAAAAGTTTTTATAAATGTGCAAAAATATGGTAATACATCGGCTGCTTCCATCCCGATTGCCCTCGATGAGGCAAATCGGGCCTCCAGGATACAAGCAGGTGATATCGTTTTACTGTGTTCCTTTGGAGGTGGCTTTACCTGGGGAGCAGCCCTGATACGCTGGTAAGCTCCTGTTCAAAATTTAGCTCGATCCTGTAATGGTTCGCATGGTATGAGTTTTGGTAACAGGCTGATTTGACAAGATTTTTCTTAACGATTTCTAGTAAGGAGGCACGATTGGACTATTTTTTATCTGAAGAACAAGAGATGATCGTGGAGATCGCCCGTCAGATTACGGATGAGCGTATTATCCCGCAACGGGCTGAGCTTGACGAAAATGACGCCTTTCCACGGGCAATCCTCAATGAGATGGCTCAGGCGGATCTCTTTGGCATCCCCATCCCTGAAGAGTTCGGCGGCTTTGGAGGAGGGTGCCTTGACATCGTCCTGGCTCTCGAGCAGTTAGGCCGTGGTTGTATCGGTGTGGGCACTGCCTTTGCCGCCAGTTCTTTAGGTGTTTATCCCATTCTTATTGCCGGCTCTCAGGAAATGCGCGAGAAATATCTCTCGGATGTTGCTACCGGAAAAAAGTTTGCTGCCTTTGGTTTGACCGAAGCCAACGCCGGTTCTGATGCCTCCGGCATTCAGACAACAGCGGTGCTTGATGGCGATGAGTGGGTTATAAACGGTACCAAACAATGGATCACCAATGGCGGGGAGGCCCAGATCTATACGATCGTTGCCATCACCGACCGGAGCCGCGGCGCGCGTGGCGCATCCATGCTGGTGGTTGAAGAGGGTGATCCTGGTTTCAGTTGTGGACCTAAAGAGAAAAAAATGGGGATCAGGTCATCATCGACCACCGAGCTTATCTTTAAAGATTGTCGAATCCCGAAAGACAGATTGATTGGTCGTAAGGGAACCGGCTTCATCACCGTCATGAAGACCCTTGATTCTTCCAGGCCGGGGATTGCGGCGCTGGGCTTAGGCCTGGCGCAGGGGGCGCTTGACGAGGCCGCCACGTATGCCAAACAGCGTGTCCAGTTCGGTAAGCCCATCATAGCCTTTCAGGCCGTCCAGCATATGCTTGCCGACATGGCCATCCAGCTTGAGGCGGCGCGGGCCCTGGTTTATGGAGCGGCCAGGCATATCGATGCCCATCCCAATGATATGTCCAAGGTCTCTTCCATGTGCAAGGTCTTTGCCACGGATATGGCCATGAAGGTGGCCACTGACGCCGTGCAGGTGATGGGCGGCTATGGCTATATGCGTGAATATCCGGTGGAGAAGATGATGCGGGATGCCAAGATCCTGCAGATCTATGAGGGTACCAATCAAATTCAGCGTAATGTGGTTGGACAGGAACTGAACAAGGAATATGGCCGCACCTGATCGGTGGGGTAAGTGGATGGTATGAAGATCATAGTCTGTATTAAACAGGTGCCCGATGCCAAGGACGTTCGTCTGGATCCCAAGACCAATACCCTCGCCCGCGAAGGTGTGCAGTCGATTATGAATCCTTATGATCAGCATGCGGTGGAAGAGGCAGTGCGGTTAAAGGAACTCCTGGGTGGTGAGGTCACGGTCCTGAGTATGGGGCCGCCTCAGGCGGAAGAAGTCCTCAGGCAGGCTCTCTCCTGTGGCGCAGATCATGCGGTCCTTGTCTCTGATCGGGCCTTTGCCGGCGCCGATACCTGGGCCACTTCCTATACCCTGGCCAGGGCAGTCAATGTTATTGGCGCCTTTGATCTTCTGTTGTGTGGGAAACAAGCAATCGATGGCGATACGGCCCAGGTCGGCCCGGGACTTGCCATGCGTCTTGAGATTCCCTATGTGACCTGTGTGCAGAAGGTGCGTCAGGCGACGGCAACCGGCCTGGTTCTTGAGCGGATGATGGATGATGGCTATGATGTCCTGGCGCTCGATTATCCGGCTTTACTGACAGTGGTTAAAGATATCAATGAGCCCCGTGTTCCTTCCCTGAAAGGAAAAATGCGGGCCAAAAAGGCGGAGATCAGAAAGTTGACGGCGGCCGATATCGGTGCTGATCCTGCCTGTATCGGTCTTCCCGGCTCTCCAACTCAGGTTGTAAAGGTCTTTCCTCCGGAGGCACGGTGTCAGCGGGCCGTTTTTACCGGAAGCCTTGATGAGCAGATCGAACAGCTTGTTGACAGTTTACATCCGTATCTATAATACAGTCTGGAGAAATCGAAATGTTGATTATAGACAAGGAACTGTGTATCGGTTGCGGCATCTGTGAGAGTAGTTGTCCCTTTGGCGCCATTACTGTTGTCGATGGCTGTGCCGTGGTGGGTGACGGCTGTACTCTCTGCGGAACGTGCGTGGAAGCGTGTGAACCTGGCGCCCTGAAGATTGAAGGGGCGGAAAACAGCGCTCCCTTGGACCTTGCCAGCTGGTCCGGGGTCTGGGTCTATTGCGAATTCAGACGAGGGGCTCTGGCTCCAGTCTCCCTGGAACTGCTGGGCATAGGCCGCAGACTGGCCGATACCCGTAAGGTGCCTTTGTCCGCCGTCCTGATTGGCTCTGAAACCGGGGACACACCACGGCAGCTTGTAGGTCATGGGGCCGACACGGTCTACCGCATTGATAATCCGGCCCGTGCCCATTTTACCGATGAGGCGTACGGCGCGGTCATGACCGCCCTTATCCAGCAGCATACACCGGAGATTGTCCTGGCCGGGGCGACGGCGATCGGTCGTTCCTTTATTCCCGGTGTTGCCAC
>JANZPQ010000173.1:0-6606 GCA_038040945.1 Desulfobulbaceae bacterium
AAGGCCGTCCCTGAAACCAGGGACGGCCTTTTTTGCTTTATTCCAGCTTCGATTGTTTATAGCATCTCCTGCACTGCGGCAGCAATGGAGCCGGCATCCAATCCTTGTTTCGCGTACAATTCTGCAGGCTGTCCTGAACCACCATAAAATTGCACCCCGCATCTCTTGAAGCGTGCCGCCTTACCTGACTCGGCAAGTACCAGGGCCACCATAGCCCCGACTCCGCTGTCAACGTGATGATCTTCCACTGTGACGATCGGCCCCTTGGAGGCGGCCTCAAGGACTGCCTCCTTGTCAAGAGGAATCAGGGAGGCCATATTCAGCACCCCCACTGATTTCCCATCCTTGGCAAGCAGAGCCCAGGCCTCCATGACCGTTGGAGTGAGCGCCCCATAGGTGATAATGGTGGCCTCAGTGCCCCGACGCAGCCAGTCTGCCTTGCCTGCCTGAAAGGTGTAGTCCGCATCATAGAAGGGGGTACCATCTTCCTTCAGAAGCACCGGGGTAATTGACCGGCCCATGCCGACAAAGACATTTCCAGCATGGGTGGCAGCAAAACGGATAATGCGGTCGGTCTGATTGGGATCAGCCGGCATAAAGACGGAAAAGCGGAAGAAGTTGCGCGTAAGCCCCAGATAATCAATACACTGATGGGTCGGACCATCCTCTCCCACATCCAGCCCCACATGGGTGGCAACCACCTTCACGTTGGTATGATTAAAGTCGTTGATGCGGGTCTGATTATAAACTTCCGAGAGGGCAAAGACGCCGAATGTACTGAAGAAAGGCACCATGCTCACAGAACTCATACCACCGGCCATACTGGCGGCATGATGCTCCTGTATGCCGGCTTCAATATAGGCGGAAGGTGAATGCTTGCGAAACCCGCCCATCTTCACCGATCCTTCCAGGTCACAGGAGATGCCGCTAATCTTGATTACGCCATCAACATTATTGGCCTCGGCCAGCCCCTGCAGGGCATTGCCGTAGGCGGAACGATTATCGGTCTTGCTGTCTGGACCATAGAGAACAGGCGTTCCGGAAGCAATCGCTGGGGCATTGGAGACATATTTTTGATTGGTATGGGTGGCCACAGGGAGCTCGCGCAGGGCCTGCCACTTCTCCACATCATTGTCTACACCCAATTCCTGCAAGGCTTCTGCCAGCAGGGTGCGATTCAGGGGCGAGCCATGATACTTGGCCAGGTTTTCCATGAAGGATATCCCCTTGCCCATAGTCGTGCGGGCGACAATCACCGTCGGTTTTCCGCAAGGCTTGGTGTAGGCATCAGCAAAGGCGCGGAAATAACTGTTGCAGTCATGTCCGTCTTCCAAATATTTGACATCCCAGTTATTGGTGGAATACATGGCCCTGACCGACTGGGGCATGATCTCTTCAGTAGAACCACAGATCTGTAGATGATTCCGGTCAATGACCACAATTAGATTGTCGAGCTTGTATTTATTGGCGAAACGGATGGCCTCGGTAATCTGGCCCTTCTGCTGTTCACCGTCCCCCATAAAGACCACAACCTTGTTGGGACGTTCCTGGATCTTGAAGGCATGGGCAATGCCTACGGCAGTAGACAGCCCCTGGCCCAGATTGCCGGTATCCCATTCAACTCCCGGGACAATGCGCTCGACGTGACCGGGAAAGCCGGAATCAGTGCGGCGAAAGCCGGCAAGAAAATCTTCCTCAGCGAAATATCCATATTCAGCCAGGGTGGAATAGACACCCGGGGAGATATGGCCCATGCTGACAACAACCCGATCCCTTTCTTCCATGGCCGGATCTTTCGGATCATGGTTGATGCAGCCGTAGGTGACAAGCAGCATGTCGAGCGATGAGAGAGAGCCGCCGGGATGTCCGGAGGCGGCAAGGCTTGTGCAAAGCAGGATGTTTTTGGCGCACCGAAGGCGCATCTCGCGCAATCCCTGCAATTCTTGACTGGACAATTCACTTGTTTGCATATTTAATTGCAGTGGCATATGGTTCTCCAATTATGGTAATAAAGAAACTGATAAGCCGTCGTTCAAAAATAACCAATACTTTTTAGGTTCATGAACGGCATAAGGGGCCGTAAAGAAATGGATAAAAAAGTATGGATTATTTCTTAACGGCCCCTAAAGAGAGAGGCTCAAAGATTCAGCCTGTCAGTCAAGGTGTCACACAACAGAAACCTTGACCTAAAAAAGACGAAAAAAATATAAAATACCCTGTTTGAAAAAAAATATCAGCAATAAAAAAATGCTTCAGATCGCTCACCTGACTCTCGACTCACCCTTTGTCCTTGCCCCCCTGGCCGGATATACAGATCTCCCTTTTCGCCTGCTTTGCCGGGAGTTCGGGGCAGGCCTTGTGGTCTCCGAGATGATCAGCTGTCATGGTCTGGTCTACAAACAGGCCAAAACGAGAGCCATGCTCGCCTCAAGCCCAGCGGAGCGGCCTGTCTCTTTCCAGCTTTTTGGAGCAGATCCGGCAATAATGGGGCAGGCAGCAGCCATTCTCAGCACATTCCAACCGGATCTCATTGATATCAATATGGGCTGTCCTGTCAAAAAAGTAACCAAGCGGGGGGCAGGCGCCGCCCTGATGCAGGATCCACAACTGGCAGAGGCGATCCTGACCAGCGTCATCAAAAACAGCACCGTCCCTGTTACTGTCAAAACAAGAATCGGGGTGGACAGCCAGCATATTTCAGCAGTTGACTTTGCCAGGATGATAGAAGATGCAGGGGCTGCCGCCATCACCGTCCATGGTCGCACCTGGGCCCAGGGGTTCACCGGCACAGCCGACTGGGATGTCATTGCCCGGGTGAAAGAGGCCGTTTCCCTGCCGGTCATCGGCAATGGCGACATCCATTCCCATGCCCAAGGCTTAGAGATGATGCGCCTGAGCGGATGCGACGGCATCATGATTGGCCGGGCGGCACTCGGCAACCCCTGGGTCTTTTCTCCTGGCGGTAAACCTGCCGACCTGTCACTGCTGCTGGATGGTGTCTTTCATCATCTGGATCTGATCGAGGAGTCGCTGCCTTCAGGACACATGCCGGGAGGTATCAAAAATCATCTTGGCCGCTATTTCAAGGCACTGCCTGAGAGCGCAAGCTACCGGAAAATGATCTATGACTGCAAAGACCTTCCGGCCCTGCGTCACGCCCTGGTATCCATCAGAGCAAGCCATAACAATCAGCAGGGACAGGAATGACTTCTCCTCAGATAAACACAGACAAATCCCCACTCCATAGATCCTCTCCCCTGGCTGAACGCATGCGTCCCCATACCCTCGACGAATTCGCCGGTCAGGAAACCCTTCTGGGACCGGGCAAGATGCTGAGTACCATCATTGGTGCAGGGGCCCTCCCCTCCCTGATTCTCTGGGGTCCGCCGGGCACCGGCAAAACTACCCTTGCCAAAATACTGGCCGAATCCACCTCTGCCTATTTTGTTTTTTTTTCAGCCGTCCTCTCCGGGGTAAAAGAAGTCCGCCAGATCGTTGAAAAGGCCCAGGAACTTCTCAAAACAGAAAACCGGGCCACCGTCTTTTTCATTGACGAGATTCACCGTTTCAACAAAGGCCAGCAGGACGCCTTCCTTCCCCATGTGGAATCCGGCCTCTTTACCCTCATTGGCGCCACCACCGAGAATCCCTCTTTTCACGTCACCGCCCCCCTGCTCTCTCGCTGCCGGGTACTTGTCCTTCACTCACTTGAAGACGAACACCTGCAGACCATCTTCCACCGCGCCTTGGCTGATTCTGAAAATGGCCTGGGACAATATCATCTCCAATTCACCGATGACGCCCTGAGCCAGCTGATCAATCTGGCGGACGGGGACGCCCGAATGGGACTCAACATCCTGGAAATCGCTGCGACCCTCGCCCTGCACCGTTTTCAAACTGCGCCTGACACAGAGTTCCCGACCATCACAAGCGATGACATCGCCGAAGCGGGACAACACAAATCACTGCGCTACGACAAGGATGGCGAAGAACATTACAATCTGATCTCGGCCCTGCACAAGAGTCTGCGTGACTCAGATCCGGATGGAGCCCTCTACTGGCTCTACCGGATGCTTGAGGCTGGAGAAGAACCTCTCTATATCTGTCGCCGCCTGATCCGCTTCGCCTCTGAGGATATCGGCGTTGCTGATCCGCAGGCCCTCAGCCAGACCATCAGCTGCCAACAGGCCTTCCAGACCCTTGGCAGCCCTGAAGGGACGCTGGCCCTGGCCCAGGCCGCAGTCTATCTTGCCACGGCCCCCAAAAGCAATGCCCTCTACAGGGCGGAATCAGATCTTCGTCAGCAAATCACCCGGACCGGCTCCCTGCCGGTCCCCATGCATCTACGCAATGCCGCAACCAGCCTTATGAAAAAACTGGGTTACGGCAAGGGGTATCAGTATGCCCACGACAAGGATCAGGGTCTGGTGGAGCAGAATCATCTACCACCTGAGCTTGCGGGCACCATTTTTTACTCTCCCACCACCAGAGGTTATGAGGCGGTGATCAAAGACAGGCTCAGCAAATGGCGCCTAATTCTTCAACAACGTAAACAGGAACATAATGCCTCCAAAAAATAATTCCCCTTCTTCAACCAACAGACTCATCAGTAATGGACTGCTTTCCATCATGCTACTCGTTTCATTGATGGCAGCACCCGCAAAAATTAACGCAACCCCAATGGAGTCCTTTCTCCTCTTTTACTCAAACAATATCCAGGGAGAGACCGAACCATGCGGCTGAAGCTCAAATCAGCTGGGCGGTCTGTCCAGGAAAGTCTCTCAGATTAAGAAGATCGCTGGCGAACAACAGAGACCCTCTCTCTTTGTTGACTCCGGCAATCTGCTCTTCAAACAGTCGCAGATTACCAACGGGCCATCCCAGGAGCAGTTGACAGCCGAAGGGATCATCAAAATCTACAGCACAATGAAGGTAGACGCGGTGGCCGTTGGCCCCCTTGATCTTACCTCTGGCCTTGCATTACTGCAAACCAGCCAGCAAGAAGGTTTCCCCTGGCTGTCCGCCAATATTCTTGACGAACATGGGCGCCCTCTGTTTCAACCGGTGCATATAAAAAAAATCGGCAAGATAAAGGCCGGGCTTATTGGCCTGACTGGCGCTCCTCTCCACCTGCCCGCAGATGTCACTCTTGCAGAGTGGCGGACTGTGCTTCCCAAATTAATTGAAATGACCAGCCGGCAATGTGACATCCTGATCCTGCTCTCCAGCCTTTCTCCTGCCGACAATCAAGAGATAGCCCAGCAATTTCCCGCTCTCCACCTCATCCTTGCAGCTGACCAGCACAGTGGCAATATGAACCCGCAGCAAGTCAACAATACCCTGATCACCCAGACCGAAGCCCAAGGGAAATATCAAGGGATTCTGACCATTGACTGGAATACAAGTGGCAGGTGGGGACAGGCAAAAGAAGAAGAACTGACCGGACTGCGTAACAGAATTGGTGCGCTTGACTGGCAACTCCAGCGCATGCAGCAAAGGAAGGATCTGCATCAGCCGGCATACCTTGAAAAGATTGAACAGGTTATAAAGGACAGGAAAATAGTGGAGCAACAGGTCAAGTCCCTGGAGAAAATTCTGGCCCCTAACCCTTCAGGCAGCCAGGAAACACCCTGCAGCTTCAGCTACAACTTCCTTGCCCTGCAAGGATCCATGCCCAAATCTCCTGAGATCGAATCCATCATCACTGAAATCAAACAGCAGATTACTACCCTGCACTCGGGCAAGATCAGCCAGGACGTAGACTTTCCTTTCCTTGGTCATACTGGCTGCGTGAGCTGTCATCCAGACCAGACCAGCTTCTGGCAGGGAACACGACACGCCAAGGCCTATCAGACATTACAGAGGAAAGAACAGGCGCTCAACCTGGACTGCCTCCCCTGCCACATCACTACCAGCCCTGGATTTTCCTTAAGCCGTGACCAGCTCCTCTCTCTGCCTCCTGACCTACAAACAGTTGGCTGTGAAAACTGTCATACCGGCCCTGGCATCTCCCACGCCAGCAATCCTGATAAATTTCAGATGACAAAACAAGTGGAAGAAAAAATATGTCTTTCCTGCCACACGAAAGAGAGGGACAATAATTTTGAATATCAAAAAAAGAAAGAGTTGATTGCTTGCCCTGCAGGTTAATTTCTTATAGAAATGTGGCGCGATAGCTACAAGGTTACCGGGCATGATTCGCTTCCGCTAAAATGACAATAATTCAAGGAGTAGTAACCAGAACAAATCACACATGGTTTGTCTTGATTTAGGTCTTCACCTCGGCTATGAAGCTAATATTATATTTTTTATGCAATATAAGAGATATATCTGAAGTTTCCAAGAAAAGTGTCATGCCGCCATCCGCAGCAGTGCGTCCACAAGAGATTTAGCCAGCGATTTGCTTGGATGGGGGCAAAGTATTGTGAAATTCTTGTCTAATACCGCCTTCGCCACCAATCTCCGTACATCTGAAAATGCGAAATGGTTGCGACCTTTGACAGCATGCCTTCGGCTTGGGGTTTTCTCAAGCCGGCAGGCGTAAATCCAGGTGAGTGAAGTGGCCATCATGCAAAATTTCAAGTGATTATTTACGGCGACCGGATT
>JANZPQ010000174.1:0-2653 GCA_038040945.1 Desulfobulbaceae bacterium
ATTGACGAAAAAGACAATCAGAAACTATACGAGCAGTATATAGAAAATACCTGAAACCTTTCAGTCTACTCTTTCACATTATTGATCGTAGACGTAGGAAATATCGGTTTGTCTCTCATCAGTGGGTACTCCGGGTACATACCCTTGTCACTGCCTACGTGGCAGCCGGGCCAGCAACGTACACGGTAGTAACGCATTTCAGCCTGGGGTGTCTCACCTTTGTGCGGATAGTAAACGCCCGCAGCCAATGGAATTTCCCAATCCACTGAGTCCTCATGGGCTTTGGCGGTATCCGGCGGTGTCTGAGCCGACAGCTCAGGGGCTGACAATGTTCTCCCAACGAAGACGCAGGTTACCAGCAAGACCATTAGAAGGATATATTTCAGCTTCGTCATTTTCTCCTCCCTTTCATTAGAAATGATAAGTCGCAATTGAGAACATTATTCCTCTCGCCAAACAAGGGGCATTAAATATCAACCTCAGGACCGCATCCGTACTGGGCAGGCCACCTGGTGGTCGCCCGACACTGTTTGCAGCCCCGGGGCCTCAAGGGCACAGCGTTTTTCAGCATACATACATCTCGGGTGGAAGCGACAGCCCGAAGGCGGATCTATGGCATTGGGTATCTCACCCTTAGGAATGGGGTGCTGCCGGCGAAATTTGGGGTCGGGCACCGGCACGGCAGCCAGGAGCGATTCGGTGTAGGGGTGAACCGGGTTCTTGAACACCTCTACCAAGGGTCCGATTTCCAGAATCTGTCCGAGGTACATGATGGCGATACGGTCACAAATATATTTGGCTGTGGCTAAGTCGTGGGTAATGAAGAGGTAGGTTAGATCGAACTCCTCTTTCAACTGAGCCATGAGCTTCAGGATCATGGCCCGAACCGAGACATCGGCCATGGCGATGGGTTCGTCCGCCACGATAAATTCCGGTCTGGTGATCAGAGCCCGGGCGATCACCACGCGCTGGCGCTGCCCACCCGATATCTGGTGGGGGTATTTGCGGGAAAAAAAATCCGCCGGCTGCAGGCCGACCTTCTCCATGATCTCAAGGGTGCGGTCCTTCACCTCGCTGTTTTCAAGGTCGCTATGTATCTCCAGGGGATGCCCCACGGATTTGCCGATGCTCATCCTGGGGCTGAGAGACGCGAAAGGGTCTTGGAAGATGATCTGCATTTTGGCTCGCAACTGCCGCATCTCTTCCAATGGCAGTGCGAAAATGGACTGGCCCTTAAAAAGCACGTCACCCGCCGTGGGATCCTGCAGCCTCAGGACCAGCCTGCCGGTGGTGGTCTTTCCGCAGCCGCTCTCACCTGCAAGGCCGAGCACCTCTCCTTTTCGGATGAAAAAGGAGACGTCATCCATGGCATGCACCACCCTGGGGGTCTTGGTAAACAATCTGGCCAAAACTCCCTTGTCAACGGGGTAGTGCTTGGTGGCATTCTTTACTTCCAGCAGCTTATCCATAGGTCTCACTTGTAAAGCCAACAGGCGGTCATATGGCCGTTGGCCTGAAAACTTTTAGGAACCTCTTGTTTACAAACGTCCATTACATGGGGACATCTGGGGTGAAATACGCATCCCGGGGGAGGATTTACCAAATCCGGCGGCGCGCCGGGCATGGCCTTCAACTCAGGTTGCTCCAGCTTTATATTGGGCACGGAGGCCAGCAGTCCCTGGGTGTAGGGGTGCTTGGGGTCGGCGAATACTTCTTCCGCCGTGCCGGTCTCGGCCATACGTCCGCCATACATCACGGTGATTCGGTCCGATGCCTGGGCCACCACACCCAGGTTGTGCGAAATCAACATAATGGTCAGATCGAATTTCTCCTGAAGCCCATTGAGCAGATCCAGGAATTGTGCCTCGACGATGACGTCCAGAGCCGTGGTGGGCTCGTCGGCGATGAGCAGATCCGGATCGAGGATGAGCCCGATGCCGATCATTATTCTCTGTCGCATACCACCGGACATCTGGTGGGGATATTCAGAGAGCCGGTTCGGAGAGATGCCCAGGCTTTTCAGCATATCGGCTGCTCGCTCCAGGGCGATCTTTTTTTTGATTCCCTTTTCGTGCGTCCGCAGGGTTTCAAGAAACTGATCGCCAATGGTGTACAAAGGGTCCAGCGAAGTCAGTGGATCCTGAAATATCATGGATATATTGCGCCCCCTCAATTCCAATAACTCCTTTTGGGGCATGCTGCATATGTTCCGGCCATGATAGTTGATCTCACCGCTGGCGATATGTCCCGGCGGCCTCAGCAGGCGCAGGATGGAAAAGCCCAGGGTCGATTTCCCGCAGCCGGATTCGCCCACCAGCCCCATTACCTCGCCTTTGCGCAGATTGAGGGAGACATCCTCCACGGCCCTTACCGTCCCTATGTGGATGGGGAACTGTACGTGCAGGTTCTTGATCTCCAGGACGTTCTCTTTCACTCTATCGCTCCAGTAAACGAGGGTTCAGAATCTCGGCCAGGCCTTCGCCCAGCATGGTGAATCCCAGTGCCAAGGTGGAGATCATGACGCCCGGGAAGGTGATAAGCCACCATTGGCCCGAGGGTAAGTACTTTTTACCCATGGCCAGATCCATACCCCAGTCCACAACGCTGGGCGGCAAGCCCAGGCCCAGGTAGGTCAGGGCCGCCTCGATCAAGA
>JANZPQ010000175.1:0-6774 GCA_038040945.1 Desulfobulbaceae bacterium
CATGCTCAACAACAAGATTTCCGGGCTGCTGGTCGTCGACGACAACGATAATCTGGTCGGCCTGCTTTCAGAATCGGACGTTCTGCGGGGATTCATCCATGCCACCGGAATCCAGGACGGCGCCTATCAGTTTGTCATTGACATGTCTGACGCCGGCGGCTCAGTTTCGAAGTTGATTGACGTCCTGCGCCAGCACAAGGCCCGCGTCCTCTCCATTCTCACCTCTTTTGACGATGCGCCCTCCGGCTTCAAGCGGGTCTCGGTGCGTATTCTCCCTGAACAGGGGATCGAAGCTCTCAGCAGTGAGATCACGGCGATGAACGGTTACAAAATCGTCAGCCAGAGTCTTGATGACCTCAGCAATCTGCCAAAAAAATAAATAGCACGTTTACAAATAAACAGAAAAATATTCAAATCCAAGCAAGAAGGAGTTTCTTTCCATGTCACGAAAAATGGTCACCATCGACGGCAACCAGGCCTGTACCCATGTAGCCTATGCCACCAGCGAAGTCATCACCATCTACCCCATTACCCCATCCACCTCTATGGCTACTGAGGCAGATACCAAATCAGCCGGCCTGCAGAAGAACATCTGGAACTCCATTCCCGTTGTCACCCAGATGCAGTCTGAGGCTGGTGTTGCAGGCGCACTGCATGGCTCGCTTGCTACGGGATCGCTGTGCACCACCTTTACCGCCTCCCAGGGGCTGCTGTTGATGATCCCCAATATGTACAAGATAGCGGGCGAGCTCACCCCCACCGTTTTTCATGTATCAGCCCGCGCCATCGCCTGCCAGGGACTCTCTATCTTCGGTGATCATGGAGACATTAACGCCGTCCGCCAGACCGGTTGGGGCATGCTCGCCTCTAAAAATGTCCAGGAATGTATGGATATGGCCCTGATTTCTACCCAGGCATCTCTGGCCTCCCGGATCCCTTTTATTCATTTCTTTGACGGCTTCCGTACCTCCAGCGAGATCCAGAAGATTGAAGAACTGACTTATGAAGATATGGGCGCCATGATTGATGAAGATCTGATCGCAGCCCACCGCAAGCGTGCCCTTACTCCTGACCGCCCCACCATCCGCGGCACGGCCCAGAATCCTGATGTCTATTTCACTGGACGTGAAACCGTTAATAAATTTTACAATGCTCTGCCCGGTATCGTTCAGGACACCATGGACAAGTTCGCCTCCATCACCGGTCGCCAGTACAACCTCTTTGATTATTATGGCGATCCAGATGCTGAAGATGTCATTGTCATGATGGCCTCAGGCTGTGAAACCGCAGCCGCCACCATCGACTACCTGATGGCCCAGGACAAGAGAGTGGGTCTGGTTATTGTCCGTCTCTACCGGCCTTTTGACTGCAAGGCCATGGTCAACGCCCTGCCGCCTACCGTTGAGCGCATCACCGTCCTTGACCGTACCAAAGAGCCAGGATCTGCCGGCGAGCCACTCTACCTTGACGTCCGCACCGCAGTCGGTGAGGCTATAGAGAGCAATATCGCCGCCTACCAGCCACTCATTCTCTCCGGCCGCTACGGCCTTGGTTCCGCTGAATTTACCCCGGCCATGGTCAAGGCGGTCTTTGACAATATGGCCTCCATGGCCCCCAAGAACCACTTCTGTGTCGGTCCTAATGATGATGTAACCGGCTCAAGCCTCAGCTACGACCAGAGCTTCAGCGTTGAGGGCAAGGATGTCTACCGCGCCATGTTTTACGGCCTTGGCGCTGATGGAACTGTAGGTGCCAACAAGAACAGCATCAAGATCATCGGCACCGAGACCGACAACTCAGCCCAGGGTTATTTCGTCTATGATTCCAAAAAGTCCGGATCAATGACCACTTCCCATCTGCGTTTCGGTAAGAATCAGATTGTGGCACCCTACCTGATCAACAAGGCAAATTTTATCGCCTGTCACAATTTCACCTTTCTTGACAAATATGACATGCTCCGCAATCTGGAAGAAGGCGGCACCTTCCTCCTGACCACCACCTTCAACGCCAAACAGATCTGGGGCGAACTTCCGGGCAAAGTACAGAAGGCCCTGATCCAGAAAAAGGCCAAATTCTACATCATCGATGCCTCTTCCCTCGGCCTTGCACTCGGTTTGGGCGCCCACATCAACATGATCATGCAGACCGCCTTCTTCCTGATCTCCGGGATCCTCACCAAAGAAGAATCTGTCACCGCTATCAAGAATGCAATCAAAAAGACCTATGGTAAAAAGGGCGACAAGATCGTTAATATGAACTACAGTGCCGTCGACGCTGCAATGACGAACATTGTTGAAGTAAAACTGAACAAATCCACCACCGGCCATGAGATGCCGCCCACAGTTCCTGAGCATGCGCCTGACTTTGTCAAGGAAGTAAGCGCCACCATGATTGAAGGCCGTGGCACTGAGCTCAAGGTCTCTCAGATGCCGAACGATGGTACCTGGCCCACCGCCACCACCCAGTACGAGAAGCGAAACATCGGAACTCAGGTCCCTGAATGGATCCCTGCAAACTGTATCCAGTGCGGCAGATGCTCTCTCGTCTGCCCCCATGCCGCCATCCGCATGAAGATCGTCTCTGATTTGAAAAAAGCACCCAAGGCCTTTAAATCCAGTGACGCCGTAGGCGCACAATTTAAGGGTCAGAAGTTTACAATTCAGGTCTTTACCGAAGACTGCTGTTCTTGTACCCAGTGCGCCGATGTCTGCCCAGCCAAAACCAAGGCCCTGCAGATGGTAGACAACAGCGAAGAAATCCGTATGACTGAGTCTAAAAATGTGGAATACTTCCTCAGTCTTCCCGAAGTAAGTCCTAAAGACATTGACCCAGCCACCATCAAGGGCAGTCAATTATGTCGTCCACTCTTCGAATTTGCCGGCGCTTGTTCCGGTTGTGGCGAGACCCCTTATATCAAACTGGTAACCCAGATGTTTGGCGACCGGATGCTGATTGCCAACGCCACCGGCTGTTCTTCCATCTACAGTGGCAACCTGCCCACTACCCCATACTGTAAGAGGGAAGACGGACGCGGACCTGCATGGGCCAATTCCCTCTTTGAGGATAATGCCGAATTTGGTCTTGGCATGCGAGCCTCCGTGAACAAACTTTCTGCTCAGGCCGGTGAGTTGGTAGATCAGGCTGTGACAGCCAAGCTGATCACCAAGAAAATGGCCGACGATATCCTGGGTGCTGATCAGAAGTCACAGGCAGCCATTGAACTACAGCGTGACCGTGTGGCCCAGTTGAAGAGCAAGCTTGAGGGCAGCAAGGATATCATTGCCAAACGCCTCCTGCCAGTTGCCGACTACCTGGTGAAAAAATCAGTATGGATCTTTGGCGGCGACGGTTGGGCCTATGACATCGGCTATGGCGGTCTTGATCACGTTCTGGCCTCCGGCGAGAACGTCAACGTCATGATCATGGATACCGAGGTCTACTCCAATACCGGCGGCCAGATGTCAAAATCTACCCCACGTGCGGCGACCGCCCAGTTTGCGGCCAGCGGCAAGAAAATGCCGAAGAAGGATATCGGCATGATCTTCTCCACCTATGGTAATATCTATATTGCCAAGGTCAGTATGGGGGCCAATCCGATTCAGGTTGCCAAGGCCATTGCCGAGGCCGAGGCCTATGATGGTCCATCACTCATCATCGCCTACGCTCACTGTATCGGTCATGGCATCGACATGACCAAAGGCCTGCATCAGCAGAAGAAGGCAGTTGAATGTGGTCACTGGCCGCTGTACCGCTTCAACCCTGAGTTGGAGGAAGCGGGTAAGAATCCGCTGACCATCGACTCCAAGGAACCGACCATCACCTTCGAAGAATACGCTATGGCAGAGAATCGCTACCGTATGCTCAAGAGGGTAAATCCTGCTCATGCCGATGAGCTCATGGCCTTGTCACAAAAAGACGTGACCAAGTCGTGGAAGTTCCTGGTAGCAAGGGCAGCGGCCCTTGAACCAGAAAAATAATCTGTTCCACAGTCAGTATCCCTGCTCCCGAAAGGTGCAGGGATACTGACATTCGCCATAAAAAAAGGGGTTTCGGAAATTACTTTCCGAAACCCCTTTTTTGTATTTAATCAAGATCCAGCTTTCAACTCTTGGCTTCCATCTCCCGCTGCTGCTTGATCTTCTCATAGTCCTGAACCGACTCAAGCACTGATTCATCCTGACGCTGTTTGATCTCCACCACCTTGGCCTGGATCTTGTCCTCTCTTATGGTCATGCCCTGGGCACCAAAGAGGGTCGCGGCCAGATATTTGAAGGAGAAGAGCATGAGCTCCACATCATCTTCCTTAATCTTGGCCACCGTCTCATCATCAATAATAAAGGTGTCAAGAAAGGAACTCTCAAAGACAACGGTACGGAAATGGTCAAGATCTGTTGAAGCCATGAAGAACATGCGCGTGGCCTGCTCCGAGAGGGTGGCCTGATGGCCGAATGACTTGCGCCGCATAACCAGGCGCAGCCACTCCTTGTTCATCTCATCCCGCACATCAACGCCCTGATCGGCACGCCATTCGCGAACAGTCCATTCCTTATCCTCTTCAAAGCCCTTGCAGTGCTCTTCCTTGACGATAAAGAAAAACTTCTCTTCATCATTCTGATCGCCATCCTTGCTCTTGTTATCACCACCCTCATGGAAATCAGCCATACCCACGGGATAATAGCGACAGGCAGAAGGCCTGTCACTATAGACGGTGCATCCTTCTGGGGTCACAAAAGGACATTTCTGATCCTCTTCACGCAGCTTGATGGCCACGCCGGGCATATCGGTCTGCTCAAGGTAGACAGGGGTCGCATACTGCTGGATAAACTCATGGGCAGCCATATCCAACCGCTTTCTCAACTGCAGGATATCATAAGGGGTCAAAATAATCTTGATCCCTCCGCAACAGGCAGTAAAGCACTTGACTCCCGGATGACAGCGAAACTTAATTCTACTGTCCAGAGTCAGTTTCTGAGGAAGGATATTGGATGGATTTGTTGCTTTACCAAAGAGGACCTTCTCTTTGCCCGACATATTTTGTTCACTCACAGTATCACCCTATCAAATATTAATTATGATCTGTTACGAAATAGCAATTACCTTTCGCAAACCATGTAAGGCCAGTCGCTCGCTCCAGAGAAGAAGGCAAAACGATCTGACCATTTCGTAGTTTTGCCATCTAAATGACGACATTATTTTGTTAAAACACCTTTGCACAATGCAAAAAAACGCTACTGAATAACTTTGTATATTAAGCATAGACTCTTTCACTGTCAAACCTATTTCATAGAAGTTTAACAGTGACTCTCTCAGCAATAAAAGGGTCTGGATCAAGGATGCACAATCGCCATAGGAGTCTGACAGGAACGAAATACGGCCATGGCAGAAGTCCTGCTCATAAGCCCTTGCAGTTTACTGAAAAAATCCTTATATTTAATTAAAAGTAAATGATCGTTATCACTGTAGCTTCAATTATCCCTCACTGAAACTTTGCCATATTGGAATATTCAATGAAACTTTTTGTCCGACCCATTAATTATGCACAGGTCCAGACCCTGATCTACCACCTGCCCGATGGCCCCGCCTTGTCCTTGAATATTGGCGGGATCGGAGAATTTCTGGATCTGGAAATGGATATTGGTCATGTCTGCGACACCTCAGACATTGATGGTGTTATCCATTTCTTCCCCAAGGGAAATGCCTGAGAACCCCTTTCCTGACGACCCGATGTCAAACTCCCCCCTGATCAATCTCAAGTTCGATGGTCATATGCACACCCGCTACTGCCATCATGCCTCCGGCAGCATGGAGGAGTATGTGCTGTCAGCAATGAAAAACGGCCTGGAACATATCGTTTTTCTTGAACATATGGAGGCAGGTGTCAACTACTTTGAGACATGCTGGCTGACTGACAAAGACTTTGATGACTATTTCCAGGAAGGACGGAGACTGCAGGAGAAGTATGGCGGCCAACTCACCATCGGCCTGGGGGTTGAAGCAGGGTATAGTGCCACACACTGGCAGGAGCTGCAGGACCGTCTGCAAAAATATTCCTGGGATCAAATAGGAATTTCCTACCACTTTATGCCTGAGACTGACCACCCTTTTGACTTGAATCTGGTCAGCAGGCAAGAAAGAAATATCAAGGCGATTGCGGCAGCAGGCTGTGAGAGAGTCCTTGACAACTATTTCAGCACCCTCATCCAGGCAGTCCTTGTCCTCCCCGGCACTGTCCTCTGCCATCTGGACGCGGCCCTTCGTTTCCAGCCGGAGCTCCACCTCAGCCAAGGCCACTGGCAACAGATCAGTGATCTGCTCGACTCGGTCAAGGCCAAAAACATGGCCCTTGAAATCAACACCTCAGGATTTTCTATCCGTGGAAATCCTTTTCCACTGCCGGCTATTATCCAGATGGCCATCGAGCGGGAGATCCCTCTGCAAGCGGGATCTGATGCCCACAGGCCAGAGGATGTGGGCAGAGACTTTCACAAACTTCCAGCACTACTGCAACGACTCCCTCTATGATCCACGAATGGTAAAATCAGCAGGCGCCACTCCAGGGCCGATGCCGGAAACTCAAACAATACCGGCTCATAGCCCAGCTCATGCAGGGTGGTTTTGTAGATGTTGAGAATCATCCTGGAATCATCGACCGCCACCACCTTCTGTTTCACTGTTCTCTCTTCAGTACCAACCAGAATTCCGGCAAACTCATCCATACCGGCCTGCTTTAACAATTCATGGTAATCATTCCTTATATCGTGATGGGTATATGAG
>JANZPQ010000176.1:0-3482 GCA_038040945.1 Desulfobulbaceae bacterium
TGGCAGCAAGCGTAAGCTTGCGCTGCTTGTTGGACAAGAGGCGAGCAAAGGCCTCGAGCACCGAGGTGAAGGCCGGCAACTGGATAGTCTCACCGCCCTGTAAAGTAACCTGAATATCTGTCATCTGGAGTATCTATATAGAGGACTGCAAGTAAGCCGTCGTTCTTAAAAAAACTATAGTAGTGAAAGACATTGTCCAACAGCAGGAGCTGTAATGAAATGATCCCGAAAAGAAAATTTCTTTTGTAACAGCTCCTAAAAATAAAGGCCAAAGAGGAAACGAAAAAAAGTACGTCCGTTTTTCTTCAGCCTTATTTCTGGTAGGCGCGGGCGGTTTCGAACCGCCGACTTCTACCATGTCAAGGTAGCGCTCTCCCCCTGAGCTACGCGCCTATTGAAAACAATGTCACCTTCTTCTTGTGTTTGAAGTTTTACCAGGAACACTAGAAACCTCTTCAAATACCAGTAAATGTGCCCCCTGTCAAGAAAAAATAGAGCCTGCGCCTCTTGCGTTCCGCAAGGATCAGTCGGCATTTGTCCTGGTTTCAATAGCCCTGGCCAGGGTATGTCGATCGGCATATTTTATGTCCATTCCCATAGGGATACCGCAGGCAAGGCGGGTCAGGGAAATACCTTTATTATGCAGCAGATCAATAAGAAATGACGCTGTAGCCTCACCCGGCACGGTGGAACTGGTGGCGACAAGAACCTCCCGGACAGCTCCGCTTCTGACTTTCGCCATCAGCGCCTCAACCTTGATCTCGCCTGGACCGATCCCGTCCATAGGAGAGAGGACACCATGGAGGATATGATAGTGGCCGTGAAAGCTGCCGGTCTTTTCTATGGCGAGCAGGTCTCCCGGCTGCTCCACGACGCAGACCAGCGCCCCGTCTCTTCGAGGATCTGCGCAGATAGCGCAAGGGTCATCTTCAGAAAAGGTAAAACAGCAGGAACAGAGCTGAATGGAATCATGCAAGCCTGACAAGGCAGAGGCCAGTTCACACGCCTCCGCCCGGGGACGACGAAGAATATTCATGGCCAGTCGAGCCGCCGTTTTATTGCCGATCCCAGGCAAGCGGCTCAGATCCCGAATCAGGCGGTCAAGTGCGGGGGGGACGATCTGCACAAGCAAGACCCCTTCTAACCCAACATGGAAGAAAGACCAGGGAGGTTAAAACCACCGGTCAGCTTGCCCATTTCCGCCTTACCCATCTCCCTAGCCTTGCGCAGGGCATCATTGGTGGCGGCAACGATCAGATCCTGAAGCATCTCGGCTTCACTTTCCACAATGATGGTCCGCTCAATGACAATGGACAACACCTCGCTTTTGCCATTGACCGTGACCGTAACCATGCCGCCCCCGGCACTGCCGGTAACCTTTTTCTGGGCAAGTTCGTCCTGGACCCTGGCCATGTTCTGTTGAAACTGCTGGGCCTGCAGCATAATACCATTCATGTCCATATACTGATGCTCCTCACTGAAGGTCTTGATAAAATTAAGCAAGCTGCCATCGGCTTAAAATTCGCCTGGAACAACAGCTTTCACACGATACTCTTTCACCTGAATCGCGGCCCCACCCTTATATCCCCTATCTGGCCACTAAATATCTCCGCTGCCATCTGCACTAAAGGATCATTAGCCAGGAGGTGCCGTTCCTTCAAAGGACTTTCCTGCCCATCCTGCGCCACCTCACTGCCCTGCTCAGGAAGAACAAAACGTACACTGAGCTCTTTTTGAAAGAAATCAAGGACAAACTCTGTGATTAATTTTCTGGTATCATCCTTGCGCAGCAAGGTACAATTTGCCGACTCCTGATAGTGGAGCAACAACTCGTGTCCTTGCTCTTTAGCAGAGTCGGCCCGTTGCAGATCCTGGGCTATCCAGACAGATCGATCACGCACATAGGCGATAAAGTCCATCCAGTCCCGACGCACACTTCGCTGATGGGGCTCACTTCGCGGAATCTTGTTTTCATCCGCGCCGCCCTTCAGCTCAGGCGGATTCGCAAGGCCTTCAGCTGCCGAAAATTCTTCCACAGAGACCGTGTGCATCTCCTCCTGGTCGGGTGGAGCGACCGCCTGTCCTGTTCTTGCCGGTCTTTCAGGCTGTTCGCCTTTCTCACCTACGCGCTCAGGCTTGCGTTCCTGATCAATGAGGGGAGGCAATGGCAGTTTTTTTTTTACCCCTGATGAAACACGCTCTTTTATTTCCCCTCCCTCAGCCAGCCGGTCAACACCTTGCCCGCCCCCTCCGGCAAGCAGTGTATCCAACCGCGAAAGCAGGGTAGTGACCGGGATCACCTCACTGCTATGGATGATCTTGATAAAAGTAGTCTCCATGGCCAGT
Organism: Desulfobulbaceae bacterium; assembly: GCA_038040945.1. Taxonomy (GTDB): domain Bacteria; phylum Desulfobacterota; class Desulfobulbia; order Desulfobulbales; family Desulfocapsaceae; genus UBA2270. Next base: position 2,347 of record JANZPQ010000176.1, read on the forward strand.
CGAGGCTGGCCCGAATAGCGCATCTCCTCAACACCCTGCATCAACAGGGTGAGCTTCATATGCAGGGTCTGGGTGGAATGATGAGCGGCCAGCTCCTGGAAGAGCGCCAGTTCGGATTGAGAAATATCCAGCAGCTCATCACAGCCCTTAATTTTACAGAGGATCAAGGTTCTGAAACAAGCGAGGAGATCGGCGGTAAATCTTTTCAGATCCATGCCGAAGGAAAAAGCTTCATCCAGGGCCTGAAAGGCTGTTCCAGGATCCTGATCCAGCAAGGCCCTCGTCAGGCGGAGAACAACCTCCCTGTTGACCAGACCAAGCACCTGGATGACATCATCCGTGCTGATGCTCTTCTCACCAAAGGAAAAGACCTGATCAAGGAGACTGAGCCCGTCCCGCACAGAGCCATCTGCCTCCCGAACAATGAGATCAAGGGCACCCTGCTCGATCTGTACACCTTCCACTTCTGCGAGTCGCTGCAGGTGACGGCCAAGATCAGGTGGCGCCACACGCTTTAATTCATAACGCTGGCAGCGCGAGAGAATGGTAATCGGGATCTTGTGCAGTTCGGTGGTGGCAAACATGAAAAAGACATGCGGCGGCGGCTCTTCCAGGGTCTTGAGCAGGGCGTTGAAGGCCTCAGTGGTGAGCATGTGCACTTCATCGATGATGATGATCTTATATTTCGACGAGGTGGGCAGAAAACGGATCTTTTCCTTGAGCTCGCGGATCTCCTGGATACCTCGATTGGAGGCGCCGTCGATCTCGTAAAGGTCAAGGGATGAACCACCAGTGATAGCCTTGCAGGAGTCACAGCTATTGCAGGGGTTTTGGGCCGGGCCATTTTCACAATTGATGGCCTTGGCCATAATCCGAGCCAAGGTGGTCTTTCCTACCCCGCGAATACCTGAAAAAAGGATGGCATGGGCTACCCTGTTGCGCAGAAGACTGTTTTGCAGGGTCTTGACCACAGGTCGCTGACCGACGACTTCGTCAAAGGTCTGGGGACGTGCTTTTCTGGCAAGGACCAAATACGACATGTGGATTCTTCAGGAGGATGGCAGGATTAGTGTATCGAAATGGCAGTGAACCCGGACAAGGAGGACAAATAACAAGAAGGATTCTCACCGAAAACA
>JANZPQ010000177.1:0-8535 GCA_038040945.1 Desulfobulbaceae bacterium
TGAATTCAGCATTCTTGTTATTTCATCTGTGACAGCCAGGTCGACTGGGAGAACCATTTTTCTCTCAGTTCATTCATGTATCCGGAATTTTCCAGGCTGTCCAGGAAGTTGCCCAGCCAGTTGAGCAGGTGGGGATCGCCCTTGGCCAGGGCGATGCCGATGGGCTCGTAGGTGATGGGGGCCTCAACGGAGACCAAACCCGCCTCCGGGTTACGGTACGCCGCGATGACGCAGATGGGGTAGTCGGCGATCATGGCATCGGCCTTGCCGTCGATCACCATCTGGATGGCCTCGTCCTGGGTGCTGGACGTCAGCAATTTGGCCTGGGGTGCGCCCTCCCGGATCACCTCTTCGCTGGTGGACTCCTCCAGGGCGGCAAAGGTGAATTGCGGGCTGTTGATATCGGGCAACCCCTTGGCCAGGGCGACACTGCTGCCTTTGGTGAGAAGTGCCTTGCCGGAAATGAAATAAGGCCCCACGAACGCCCCCTTAAGGTTACGGTCTGCCGTCATGGTCATATTGGAGACGATCATATCGATGCTTCCGGATTCCAGGGCAGGCAGCAGGCCGGAAAAATCGATCCTCTGCACATTCAGTTTGACACCCATGCCGTCGGCGATCATCGTGGCCAGGTCGACATCCATGCCGATGACCTTGTCCTCCTTGGTGAGGAAATTCATAGGCGGCATGTCCCCGGAGACTCCCACTCGCAGCTCACCTCGAGAAATGACTCGGTCCATGACTGGCGATGACGATGCTTTCGTCGTCTGGCCCATTTGGGCACAACCTGGCAAGAGGCAGGCGATCATCAGCGTCATAAACATCCATCTTGCTTTTTTCATATTTTTATCCTTTTATATTGTCGTTCTTGCATATCTTCCAGATACGGCGCCTGTGCTCCGAGCGCAGCGTGACCAGATGCGAGTATTTGATCCATTTTTTCGACGGCCTTTTACGAATTAACGAAGCCGCTCATTTGGACGATTCCTTTTTTTTAATCTTCACGCCTATTGGGATGACCTTACAAAATCATCTTGCGCAAGCTTGGCTTTTATCTTGTGTTCAAATCTGACATTAGGACTTGACCAGCTTCCGGGGTGCACAGGTCTTATCTCCTTTCATCATGTCCTCCGTCCCTGTCATGCTCAGGATATCCCACAAAACATCCGCTAAGAGATACAAGCGTTGTCACCAATACCATTCCCCAGCATAATGATTCTCTTCATTTCATCCTCCTTTTTCCTATTTGCCGTCCTGATTATAGAACGGACAATCGGCCAAAAATCACCTTCAACCGCCTCATTCTACTTCTTCCAATATGGATACGAGACAAGGATGGCATCAATGAGGAGCTAGAAATAGTTGTGCCACTGTTCACTCCTCTTGCTTAAGCAATCTTTATGCCAGATTCCAGACGCTCAGCATCATATCACCCATCATTCTGATTTTTAGGAACAATTCGCTAAGAAAGTATCTACAGAACTGTCATTAACAACTATACAAAGATGGTCATATTTAACCGATGGTCATATGCGATTCATTCCCCTATCTTTTTTTTGTTACTTGATAACAGAAGAGATATATGACTCTTCCCAGATCTTTATGGCGTTCATCAAAGGCTTTCTCCAAAGAAACAGAGGCGGAACCCCAAAGACTTCTATCAACCAAGAGTGTTCTGAAAAATTGAAGGCAGACCCTTATCGCGTACCATCTCCTTCGTGGGTATACAGACAAAAAGGCCCGGAGAGCTTACTACTCTTCTGGCCTTTTTCACGTTTCGAGGACATGAACACGGTACATGTTTTTTATATCCTTCTGAATACCCTTCGTAAGTTACAATGTCTTCTTGCCTCGTGTCCGTCTTTTCTCGTCCATGATCCGTTCTAATTCGCCGCCATCGACAATCTCCTGCCGGATCAGGATGTCGGCCAGGGTCTCTACCTGCTGCCAGTTGCTCTCCACCAGCTCACCGGCCCTTTTGGTGGCCTTGTCGATCCAGGCGCGGACCTGTCGCTCCACCACCTCCCGGAAAAACTGGGGGTTGACGTTGCGGGTCAGGGTGTCGGTATGAACAAAACCCAGTTCCTCGTCCATCCCCAGGTTGGCGATGGCGAGGTAGGCCTGGTGCGTCGCCACCTCAAGATCGCTGGCCGCCCCGGTGTCCATGCCCTTGAAACCGAATTTTTTCATGCTGGCCAGTCTTCCGGCCATGAGTACGCAGATATTGTTGAACACCTCATCTTTTGTGAGGTTGCTGGGAAAATCCTCGAAACTGTAGGAGATGAACCCCAGAACCCCCAGGCGCGGGGCAATAGTGACCTGCTCGATTTTGACATCCGGGAGCAACAGGTAGGAGAGCACCGCATGGCCGGCCTCGTGGAAGGCTGTTTGGCGCAGCTCTTCCTCCAGATTACGGATATGCCTCTTCTCAAGCTTTGAACCGTATTTGATGATATTGATCTGCTCGATGAGTATCTCTTCGCTGATGCAGTCAAGTCCGTGACGGATGGCATGGAGGGAGGCATCCTTGCCGATGCGCTGCAGCTCATAACCGTTCATACCGGAGATGTAGCGTACCACCTTGTCCACATCAATCTTGCCGTCGTTGGGTTTTTTGAGGATCTGCTCGATGAAAAAGCGCCGCGCCTCCCGGTCAAGCTCCGGCACCTCGACAAAGGTGTCGATGCGTTCCGGCTCGATGAGCAGCTCCGGCACCTCCTCCAGGCTCACCGCCGTGACCACGGTAAAGACCGACTCCTCCGGATCATCTGACAGGGCGTCGATTTCAAGGGCAAGCTGGTCGACAGGCACGCCGGTCAGCACCCCTTCCATCAGCCCCTTGACGTCGATGCCATCAAGAAAAACGATGCTGGGCGCGTATTCACGCGCCTTAAGATAAACCAGGCGAATATACTCGGGATCAAACAGCTCACTGCGGGAAACATAGATGTAGGGCCGGCCGGCTTCCCGGGCAAAGGCCTTTCCCAACAGGGTTTTGCCGACTCCTGGTGGCCCGTAGAGCAACATGCCCCTGGGCATACTGATGGAAAATTTCTTCACCAGCTCAGGATTCTTCAGGGTAGTGATGATCTGTTTGAGGACGGTTTTAGTCTGACGGTTACCGGCAATATCGGCAAAGCCAGTCCCGGAAAATTCGATGGCCGGTCGGTCGCTGCGCTGCAGCCCCTTGCCCATAGGTAGAGCGTGGGTTTTCGCTCCGGCCACGCTGAAGAAGAGGTTTCCATCCCTCTGGTACTCTTTCCACGTCAGCTCCACAGTCTGGTTGTTTTTATAGAGCTGGAGCAGAAGTTGGTCTCCGGCCTCCGAGAGCTTGTGCAGCGTGACTTCAGCCTTTTTTGTTAATTTGAAGATAATCCGGGCCGGAGAGGTGGGCAATTGCCGCAAGCTGCGGGTGATTTTGAAGAGCACAGCGTCGGGCAGCTTCCGTTTCACCTTTTTCGCGGAGATCGCTGGTCCAAGAGAGAAAACCAGGAGGGCAACCAAACCCTTAAGATCGGGGAAATTCAGGACAATACCCTTACCCCGGAAATGTTCGGCCAACTGCACCAGAGAATCGGTGCCGATGCGGGTCATGGCGTTTATGCCCAGTCGGTTGAAAAGAATAATATAGTTCTGGGCCAGCGTGGCCAGGAGCTTCGGGGTGATAGCCGCTTCGACCATCTCGCCAACCACCTTTTTTTCCTTGGCGATTACATCCATGATCAGATCCTGGGCCCTTGTCTTGCTGCGCCGGAAGGTGGTCTGGAAGTCCTTGCCCTGGTAAAGGGCGCTGCCGAGGGTAGAGGTAAAGATAAAGATCACCTCGCGGCAGTTGATACCGTTCTCCGGTTCCTCTTTGGTGATCAGCTCGAGCAGCGCCATCTGCAGTTGGCTGCTCGCCTCTTCAATGCCCTCAAAGAGGATGATGGCGCTGGGAGTGGTGCGAAGAAAGCGAATCAGCTCGCCTTCCTGGATCTCCTCACCAATCACCTGAGGGACAAGGAGCTGGTCGTAGCTTTCCGGATCACTGTAGCGTTCCAGATCAATATGTTTAAAGCCCTTAACCTCCTTGAGCATGGAGCAGAGAACCCTGGCCAGGTAAATCTTGCCCACACCGGGGGGCCCCAGGAAGGTGAAGATCGCCTTGGGCTCCGCCTCCTTGGGTGGGCGGAAGGCCATGTGGATGCAGGCGTCCACCACCTCGTCGATGGCATCGTCCTGGTCGAGAACAATCGTTTTCAGTTCCCGACGTATAGTCTCAAACTGCTTGAGTTGATTATTCTTGGATGCCGAAGATGACAAGTCCATTCTCCCTCAAGGGTTACCGGTAACGAGTGACAGGAATCTACTATTTCAGCGCCTCCCGGCATTGCATTGAGAAGAGAGCTGGCAGCTCCCCCCCTGACGAACAAATGGCAAGAGAATGAAAAAAAACTTTTTGTATGATTGTCTTAATTGGCCCTCGGGGCAATCATGATCACCACCCTGCGGTTCATCTGACGTCCAGCCTCAGTGGCATTGGTAGCAACCGGGTTTGATTCGCCAAAGGCAGCAACTTCCATCCTGGAACCTTCAATTCCGCGCTGCATGAGCAGATTCTTTACAGCTTCTGCCCGGCGACGGGAGAGATCCAGGTTGGATTGCTCCGCACCAACACTGTCCGTATGACCCTCGACCCTGACCACGGTCTGAGGGTACTGGCTCAGCGACGAGGCTATCCGGTCCAGCTCGCTGTAGACCCCAGGCAGCACCACAGAGGAATTGGTGGCAAAACTCACATCCCCTTTGAGGGTTACAGCCAGCAGGTCTCCACTCCGCTGCACTGCTACCGCTTCGGAATTCGCCAGGGACTGGCTCATCTGCTGCTCCTGCTTATCCATCATATGCCCGACTCCGGCCCCGGCAAGTCCGCCAACCGCAGCCCCGATCGCAGACCCGATCAAAGTGGATTTGGTGTCACGCCCAATCACCTGACCGAGCAGGGCCCCGGCGGCAGCCCCCCCTGCGGTGCCGTAAACACCCCCGGTCTGGCTCTTGTTCATAGGGGTGGCACAACCAGCAAGACAAAGCGTTCCAGCCATACTCAACACAAGTAAGCGTTTCATAGAGATCTCCTTCAAGTTGAAAGTGATAATGGTTATGGGGCTAAAAGGCCCCTGTGGGAAAAAATTCAAAAGCAGCATGTTATCCATTATCGCGTCCCTGGCAGCGACTATTTGACAGGTACGCGAGTTTGCGTGACTCCGAAGTACAAGGCTATTTTTTTTCAGAAAAGGCTGTCAGCGCTGACTGGGAATAATCACGAAGACACATCTGATGGACTTTTTGGGAGAATCCTTCAGTTATTGTCACTGCCAGCAGGTCAATATTATTAACGTCGGTTATCGTGGTACCGATCTCCATCCCGCTGTTCATAGTCTTGGTTCCTGTCATGCCTCCTGTCATGCTTCCTGTCATGCTTCCTGTCATTTCTCTTGAACCGAACCTCTCGGGGGTAGCGGTCTCTTGGCAATTCAGCCCAAGGCCCACTCCTTGATTTCGAATAATACCAACTGTTGTTTGTGTAATGATAGTGAAAGTCACTATAAAAATAATACGGTTCTACGTCAAATACCACGACCGGCGGAAGAAGAGGTGCGATCATTACTCCCTCTGAATGGTAGCCGCTCCGCCCTCCTGGCGCCACTACACAGGCCGTCAACAATGACCCTGCAATAAGCGTTGCAATCAAAATCCTTTTCATATCGACTCCTTAATTGAGAAGAAAGTTATTCTTTTGCCTTTGCCACCCTCTAATTGCTAAATTTCTGCCTGCATGGGAATGACATTTAAAAAAAATAAGGCCATTGCTCATCAACAGAAAAAAAAGTTGGGGATGATCATCCCTGAACATAGGACCAAGACTTCTCGATCGAGTATTTTTATTGTCCATTTATCTTTTATGTTAATTCTATAAAAAAAAATGAAGACAGTGAGCTGTTAAGCGAGAAGTAGTGTGTTATTCTTTACTGCTTTTAACTGAAGCAATGTTTGTGCCAGAATTTCGATCCCTGGTATCGTATCACACATTATCCTTATTTTTATGAATAATTTGACAAGAAAGCATTTTCCGTGTGATTATGAAAAGCCATACAAGAAGGGTTATATTTGACCGGTGGTCATATGTAACCTGGAGTTTCCCATTTTTTTATACAGTTTTCATAAATCCGGCGACGTTGGAATCAATTCACCTCAACCAGTTCGTTCAAAATATGTATCAATATCAAAATGTTAGACTGTGAAAATACTTTTTTATAACTAGTCGAAATCGCTATATATTTTTCGACCAAATCTTTACCGAAAAATTATTTTTTTATAAGCAATAACAAGAAGTTAATAGTGAAGCAGAGCCCTACTTATGGCATATTGTGATTGTCCAAAAACAAACAACCAAAGGAGCCTCGCATGCACACATTACAATCATTGCTCAGCAATCTCAAAGAAGGATTCGCCAGTTCCAGAAAAGGGGAGGAGCGGGGAGCATGGTTTGTTTACACCTTGCTGGCTATTATTTTTCCGTTCACTTCGTCCAAAACATCAGGCTTGGTGCGAGTGCTTGAATCTATCTTTGATTTTGCTGGTAACAGTAAAAATCATATTACACATTTATGGCTTCTGCAAGACCCCTTGGGATCCCTTGAGATTCTCTTCACAGAAAACCTTGGCCTCTGATTCAGTATGGGCCTATGAGTGAAAGTCCTGTCTTAAGTTGTAAGGGGGCTTATCAATTGGTTCTTTTCCATGCCCCTTTGCCGGTGAATGATCCGAATGATGGCATTTTGAAACTTCTTGCCCATCTTTTTTCACCTAACCTCTTTTTTTCAATGCTTCCACAAGACCGCTTCAGTATAATAAAAGGGCACTCACCTTTAAACAGGAGCCTTGCCATGATTCACGTCGGCATTCTTTCAGACACCCATCTGAACAGCTGTCCAGAGTCCTTCCGCCAGCAGATTGACACGATCTTTGCGGATTGTACCATCATCCTCCACGCCGGAGACCTCACTGATATCTCCATCCTCGAGGCCTTCAGCGGCAAGGAGGTCCATGCGGTGCATGGCAATATGTGTAATATGGGGAGTCAGAAACTCCTGCCGGGAAGTAAATTGATCTCGATCGGCGGATATCGCATCGGACTGTGCCATGGCGCCTGGGGTCCCCGGCACACCATTGAAGAACGGGTCTGGGCCATCTTCCCCGAGGCCGACTGTATCGTCTATGGCCACAGCCATCAGGCAGTCTGTCATCGGGTAGGTGCCGTCCTTTTCATCAATCCTGGGACTTTCCAAAGCACCGGCCCCCACGGTTCTCCCGGCAGCTACGCCATTTTACAGATCGACGAACACTCCAATAAAGATAAGGCCCTGCAGGCCACCATCCACCAAGCGCCGCGTTAAGCGAAACAACCATGACCCAGACTGTCAAGATCACCCCCATGCTCCAGCAGTACCTTGAGATAAAACAGGAACACCCGGACGCCATTCTCTTCTACCGGATGGGGGATTTTTACGAAATGTTCTTTGAGGATGCCATTATCGCCTCCAAGATCCTCGGTATCGCCCTCACCACCCGTAACAATAAGGATGAAGTCAACAAGGTGCCCCTGTGCGGTTTCCCTTACCACGCGGCTCCGACCTATCTGGCCAAGCTGATCAAGGCGGGCCGGAGGGTGGCCATCTGTGAACAGACCGAAGACCCGGCGCTGGCCAAGGGGATTGTCAAACGGGAGGTGATCCAGGTGGTCTCTCCCGGAGTAGTCACCGATGCCCAGCTTCTCGACGACAAAAGCAATCTTTACGTGGCCGCCATCAGCCGCCAGGAGCAGGCCAAGGCCGTAACCTATGGACTCAGCTTTCTTGATCTTTCCACCGGCGAATTTCTGGTGGGAGAATTTCGGGACGACTCGGCGACAGGTGATCTAATTCTGGATCAACTGACGCGGATGGCACCGGCGGAGCTGCTGGTCAGCCACGACCAGGCCAAGACCCTGGCCCCGCTGCTCCAGACCGCCCAGACCCTGCTGCCGGGCCTCTGCCTTACCATGCGAGCAGAGGCCCTGTTCCATTTACCAAGCTGTGAAGAACTGCTGACCGATCATTTTCAGGTACTGAATCTGGCCGGTTTCGGTTGCGGAGGGATGACTCAAGGGGTCGTCTGCGCCGGGGTGCTGCTCGACTACATCCGCGAGACCCAGAAGACCGAGCTCGATCATATTGAGATCTTGCGCCCCATTGATCTAGCCGCCATCCTCCAGATCGACGAGTCCTCGCGCCGCAACCTGGAGCTGACCCAGACCATCATCGGCTCCCGGCGGGAAGGGTCGCTGCTGGCCGTGCTCGATCAGACCTGCACCCCCATGGGCGCCCGTCTGCTGCGGCATCATCTCCTCTTTCCTCTTCAGGATGTGGAGCGGATTACAGCCAGACTCGACGCAGTCGGCGCGCTACTCACGAACGGAGTCCTGCGCCAGGAGTTCCGGGCGCAGCTCGCCACCAT
>JANZPQ010000178.1:0-7000 GCA_038040945.1 Desulfobulbaceae bacterium
GCTTGATAAAGTATGTCATCTCCCCGTCCTGTCCATGCAATAGACCATGCAGCGGCACCTCAATGCCTGCAAGGGAGGCGAGCCTCATAGTGAGATCCTCATTCTCGGGTACCTGGACGTAATCAGCGATTTGCGGTTTGAGAATGTACTGCCCATTCTTATCAACAAGGATAAATTGCTGTTTCTTTATTTGCAACCGAGCCGAAAGTTTCGGCTGCACCCCCTGAATGGACATCTTCTGGGCTCGAGCTGCGGCCTCCTGCCTCAACTCCAGAGAGGTAAAGGAAAGAGGTTGCAGTCCAGTGAGCTGGCGGGAAAGGCGCTTCAAACCACTCTGTGAGTAAAGGCCTTCACATGGTTCATAGGTGAGCGGACAACGATTCATAGTGTGTCTTTGATGGTGACAGCACCGACCGTATCCGCACCGATGATCAGGAGTTGACCAAATTTGTCATTACGATCGAGCTTCTTCTGGCGCAACAGGGCCTCAAGTTGAAAGCCCTCGGGGAGCAGACCATCAAAGAACGGGGGAAACTCATTAAAGCGATAGGGCTCTTCCTGGACCGGCATGGTCAGTGAGATGGGTGGTCCGTTATACCCTTGTTCATATTGAAAAGAATACTCCCGGCCGTTCTCTGTCTCAATGAGTTGGCCGGTAAAATCATTTTCAAAAAAAACTCTAGCGCTTCGCATCGGAATGCTCCCTCAAAAAGGCCTCCCACAAGGGGCTGTGAAAATCCAGCTCAATGTTCATTACCTGCAAAACCTTGAGAAGGTTATCCAATCTTACGCTTATTTTACCGTTTTCAAGCTCATAGATCATGTTCTTGCCGACCCCGGCCAGTTCAGCCAGCTCCTGCTGCGTCAAGCCGCTTCGTTTACGATGAAATAAAATAATATCTGCGAGACTATTCTGCATAAATCTCCCTTTATTGCGGGAATTATTATTGTATTATTTTATATATGGCCTAAAATGGAATTATTATCAACATATTTACCCTGTTTTAAGGGAAAATATGTTGATAATCTAAAAAAATGCGAAAGAAGCATGATGAACAGGTCCTCAGTTCCCTATATTCAGGGAATTGAGGACCTGTAGAAAATAAGTGGGAGATTGCAGCACCAATTCGTCGTCCAGGGCCAGGTACTGCAACTCCAGCATAAGATACATAGTAAAGAAACAAGAGAATATTATTGTTTCTTTCTACGAATTACGAAGGGAATGTCGGTCTGGAAAATCGAGAGAGGGATAGACAATATTACGGGAATGACTTACAATTCGAGATGGCTTTGGTATATGTAAAAGGATGTGAGAGCGATCTCAAAATGCTGTTGAAGTTGTGAGTAGTTCCAAGCCGTTTTGATTTGGTATTTTCATTTCGAATAAAATGGAACAAAAATGGAACAAATAGCTTTTTCTTAACAGTTATATTATGTATAAACATATAGTTATAACACATACCCAACGGACTTCTAATCCGAAGGCCGCCCGTTCGAATCGGGCCGGGCGCACCAATAAATACAAGGGGTTAAGCCATTTTGGCTTAACCCCTTTTTCGTTCCGTCAGATGCCGGTCAGATGAGATCGTGCTACTCTGGCACCATCGACACACTCAAAGAGACTGGCACTCGCCAGTTCCCCTTCATCTATTGACGTATACCGACAGGGAAACTGTAAAAGGTGGAGATACACCAGAGTGGGTTTTAATACCCAGAATTTTTCAGGGAATGGCTTTTTTTAAGAATGATGCATCTGCATGAGGGTGTGTTCAACCATAAGCTCGATCGTTATTTTATTACGTATATACAGTAGTAATGTCAACCTGAGGACAGTTGAATGTAATTAGATATTCGATGTGGCAATATGAGGTAGGTCGTCTATAGTGGACACTAAATCAATTTGCCATCAGTTCTCTGCTGAAATGGCTCAACAAATTCTCAAATATTTTGAGGTAACTCTTCACTTTTCATTCGTCGCATGGCCGCATCATCCAAAACGCCTCTGTCGGTAAAACGGCGAGCCGCTCCGAAGCGCTCGAAAGCCCCAGGTTCTGTTCGGAAAAAGTCCAGCCCCAAGAAGAGAAAACCGCAGATATCCCTGTTGCATGGTTATTTGTTGATCGGTTTTGAGTATCTTGGCTTGATGAGTATCGGAGTGGCCACGGTCATTGTCGTCCTTGGCTATTCCGCCAACCGCTTTTCCGGTACTGGATTTTTCAACAGTTACTTACCTTTTGCAGCCGGAATCATAGGGGTTATTATCCTGGGAGTGATCCTGCTGGGCCTTTGGCAGAGACTGCGGAGGTGGTTGCGGGCACGTTCTTCCCTTTTGCCCCCGGTAGTTATCCTCGGATTGGTATTGCTGATTAGTGGTCTTGCCCCGCCGGAACTGTTCAGCCGCTCTTTCCTCTATTACCGCGTCCTGATAGGCGGCAAAGAAGAGGCCAGTCGGGTCGCCCTTATGCATCAGGTCTATGCTGCCTATCGTCGTCTGGATACGGTGCCGATGACAAAGATGATCAGACTGTCCGGGCCGTATACGGCGGCAATTGAGGAAGCCGGAGCGGTTTACGGCATCGATGGCGATCTCCTCAAGGGGCTTGCCGCCACGGAATCTTCCTTCTTACCCCGCACGAGTATCGATGGCGGCCAGGGACTCTTTCAGATCACCAAGGTACCGGCAACAGTGACGATGGCGGTCAACCGATTTTTTTCCAAGGAGCACCGTGTGGTCACCGATGTTCGCTATAACGCTTTTCTCGGGGCGGCGACACTCCGCCATTATCTCACTGAGATGAAGGATGATCTTTTCCTCGGTCTTCTGGCCTACAATATCGGGCCAGCCAATGGCGGTCTGCGTTTTATTATGGATCAGTACGGGGTCACTGATTTCATCGCCATCCAGCCCTATCTCCTGCAACTCCCCCGTGACTATCCGATCCGTGTCCTTTCCTACTCCCTCGCCTTTCGCATAGGGCGTCAGGAAGGCCAGCTTCTCGCCTATGAAGAGGGAAATAACGCCCTGCGAATCCAAGCCATTGGCATCCCCGGACTGCGGTAAATGAAATTCAAATACCATTCAACCAGTGGTGAATCACAATATGAAAAAAGTAAATTCCATCTGGGATTTTTTTGCCTCTGTCAAGCTTGCGATTATCACTCTGAGCCTTTTGGCCACCACCTCAGTTATTGGAACGATTATCCCTCAAAACAAACCTCTGCAGTGGTATGCCCAGGAATATGGTGCAAATCTGGCCCAACTTTTCAAGCTACTTGACATCCCCGACATGTACGGCTCCTGGTGGTTTCTTACCCTGCTGGGACTTCTCTGTACGAACATCATCATCTGCAGCCTTGATCGTTTTCCAGACGTGTGGAGGCAGATGAAGGCTGACGGCCTTGATACTCCCCTTAAACGTCTTGGGAAGATGGGGAAAAGGAAAGAATGGCAAAGCAGTTCTTCGCGAGAAGAAACTCTCTTGGAGCTGGGGGGAAGACTCAACAAAATTGGCTGGAAATGGAGCAGTCGTAACTATAACGGCGGGACTCTGCTCTTTGCCCAAAAAGGAGCCTGGAGCCGAATCGGCGTCTACGTGGTCCATACCTCCATTTTGGTAATTTTTATCGGTGCAATCATCGGTGAGATCTATGGATTCAAGGGAAGCGTCATGATTCCAGAGACACAACAGACAGATAAAATCTACACATTCAATGGTAATGAGGCCATTGATCTTGGCTTCACTGTCCGTTGTGACTCTTTCAGAGTTGAGTTGTACCCTGGCGGAATGCCGAAGAAATATAAATCAGAATTAACTATTATAGAGAATGGCAAAGAGCTTTTCCAGTCTCCAATAGAGGTGAACTCTCCATTGAAACATCGGGGAATCACCCTGTATCAATCAAGCTATGAACAGTACCAGGATTTTAAGATCGAGGTGGCCAATAAGGCCAGTGGTAACAGCAGGACATCTATTGTTCTTTTTCAGGAACAAGAGGAGTGGCCCCAGGAAGGTCTTACCTTTGGTGTCATCAATGTTGAGATGAAAGGGCAGTTGGTTTCGCGTCTGAAGATATGGCTTTCAGACGACAGAGGCGAGCCCTCTGTCGTCTGGATCAACGATGGTGAATCAGTAACTGTTGACAGAGGAGACATCACCTATCTTCTCAATGCCAAACAGATGTATGCTACAGGCCTGCAGGTCTGCAAGGATCCTGGAGTATGGGTCGTCTATATTGGCTGTGGCCTGATGCTTGCTGGCCTGGTGATAGCCTTTTTTATGTCCCATCAACGCCTCTGGCTTTTTGTTAAGGAGGAAGAAGAGAGGGTAACAATCCTTCTCACCGCCAGTACCAACAAAAACAAGAGTGACTTTGCAAATGTTTTTCATACGCTGGCAGACATCCTGCAACGACCAGGCGCTTAGCTCGTAATAAATATACGTTAACTATCTCTCCAGAATCACGAATTATATATTTTCTTGAAGAGTATTTCACCTAATATAAATGCTGCCGAAAAGAAAAATATAGCCCCGACAGTGATCATCACCTCGTGCAGACTGGGGCTGTAGGAATAATATTGGGGCAGACCAACAACATTGTATTGAGAATAATGGGGGATCAGCTGGCCCACAATGACTAAATCATAAAAAAGGACAAAAACTCCGGTCAGACAGGAAATACCGGCAAGGGCCAGAGCCTTTGCATTCTTTCCACTTGTGACAAGGATGAGAGCCAAAGGGAGCAGGACTGCTAAAACGACCTCTCCAACCCAGAAGTTAAGGGCAAAAGAACCTTGAACAAGGAGAAACATTGCCTCTGGATTTTTACTGAACTGGGGGAAAAAACCACCCATCACCTTGACACCGGTAAAATAAAGAATGCCCAGAAGAAGCACCATGAAGAGTTTTCCTGTGGCCTTGAGTGCCATGTCATCCTTACTATCCGGTAGCTGGCCGCTAAATGTTTTTCCAAGCCAGCTGAAAAACAGTATCGCAGCACAACCGGTTAAGGTAGAGAGTGAAAGGAAGTAGAGTGGCATATAGTTTTCACTCCAGAATCCCCTCGCGCCAAGCAGTTCCATATCCGAATTCATGTTCAGATTTCCCATGGTCACTGCCACAAGAGCGATAATTGCAAATATCTTTGCTCTCTTTTCCTTTTTTAAGGTAAGTGACATAAAGTTAAGGATCATAAACATCATATAGAGGCTGTAAATAGTAGTCTTCCACCATATATTTGATGAATGATGGGGGGATAAGAATGCGTAATAACCAACTCGCCATGGACTCTCAAGTTCAAGCGTAATGCACATAAGGCCAGTGGCCATGGTGATAATGGCAAGAAAGACCGTCCGGGGGATGATAGGTTGAAATGTGCTGATACCAAAGACCTGTCCCAGGGAAGAAACGATACAGAGTCCGGTGGAAAGGCAGGCAAAAAAAACATAGGGACTGATCAGAAGCCCCCAGGGTACTTCTCTGGTTGTGCCAAACGTATGATGATGGCCCACCAGCATCGTGTGGAGCCCGAAGGAAAGACCAATTCCACTGACAAGCGCCAGCCCTGCAAAGAGCAGCACCTGATTCATGGAAGTTGAAGGTAGTATGTTTAATTTATTATAAAAGCTCATGTTTCTTCCCTTTGTCTTTTTAGTACATAAGAATTTCATACCCCTCAAGGGTACTGAAAAGAATTCCGTCTGTTAAAATTTCCAGTTTATCAGGGTTGGGGCTTCAGCAATCCCGCTTTGCAAAGTCCTTTTCTACTCGATGAATTTCAGCTATCCACATAAAAGACATTTGGCAAGGTGTCTGTTTCCGGCCGAAGCACCCAAAGCACCTTTCCGGGAGCATGGATCAGTTTATAGGCGGCACTCTCAGGGGCTGTAAGATCTCCAAAAATACGGACATCAGCAGGACAGGCGGCAGCGCAGGCCGTAATCTTCCCACCGCTTTCTTTCAGTTTGGTATCATAACAGAAGTTACACTTATCGATGGCCATGTCCGCTTCATTAAAATACCTGGCATTGTACGGACAGGCGGCCATACAGGTCTTGCAGCCTATGCATTTATCAGGATTCATTCGTACAATACCATTTGTCTTGTCCTTATAGGTGGCCTGGGTTGGACAGACCCGTACACAGGGGGGGTTATTACATTGATTGCAAAGGATAGGCATGAAGACACGTTCACTCTGGCCCTGAGCATTCGGGATGCTGCGCTCCAGTATGCTCGTCCGATAGCCATGGGCAGGAACGTTATTGGTGACCCTGCACGCCTCCAGACACCGCTCACAATCAATACAATGACTTTGACGAATTACCATTGTGTAGTGCGGACTATAAGGAAATTCAGCCACTGACACTTTACCGTTATTGAATGCACCATGTACTTTATGGGCAGAGGTGAGAGAAAAGATTGCTCCTCCCAAAAAAACACCTGTAACTGAAAGGCCGAATTTCAGAAACCGGCGACGTTCTTTTAAAGGAAGAGTATCAACGCCCTCATTACTCAGCTGTTTCAGATCTTTTACGTTCATCTCTTTCTCCTGCTAACCAGATCTCTTCAGTTTAAAAACCTATCTATGATATACAGCGTGCCCGCCAGACCATTTTCTGCCGGCTCACTCCGCTTCCTGTGAGAGTTTTACCTCTTACCTGGGTCCTGCAATCACCTGACATACTGTGCTCAAGCGATTGCAGGATTCAGATCTTATTCCGGCTCATCGTGACACATATTACAATCCTGTCCGATAACCTTACCGAATTTTGTTTTATGTTCGTCGTCATGACAACGGAAACATCCGAAGCCTTCATCAGCATTCTGATGCCCCAGGTGCTGACGATAGGTTCCCCAGGTCACCTTCATCGCCGGCCACACATTGTTAAGATAGGCCTCCAGAAGAAATGATCCTGAACCTATTATCTCTTTTTCGAGTTCTGCTACAAACTCATTTCCATGACGTTTCGCCACGCGCTCCAACAGGTCCTGCACGATCTTTT
>JANZPQ010000179.1:0-2554 GCA_038040945.1 Desulfobulbaceae bacterium
TTATTGTCCCCATCCTTATCGGCGGCGTTTATTTTGCCCAGGAGCTTGTCGGCAGTATGCCCGACATGCTTGGCGGCAAGAATGCCAATGCCCCGGCCTTTTATAAGCCGACAAAGTTCTTTTCCTCCATCGGAGTTGGTATTGTTGCCGGTCTGATCACCGGCTGCATCGGCGCCGGCGGCGGTTTTATTATCGCCCCTGCCCTGATGAGCGTCGGGGTGAAAGGTATCCTGGCAGTCGGTACCGATCTGTTACATATCTTTGCCAAGGCGATCATGGGCAGTGTTCTCCATCGTAAGCTGGGCAATGTCTGTGTCGGTCTGGCCATGGTTTTTCTCATAGGCTCCGTGGGTGGCGCCACCCTCGGCGGCTGGGTGAATAGAACCCTCTATGAAAAGAATCCGGTCCTGAGTGACGCCTTTATTACCACCATCTATGTTCTGATGCTGGGCTTTCTCTGTACCTATGCGCTGCTTGATTTCTTTCGTTCCCAGAAGGCAGCGTCTGCGCAAAAGAGCTCCGGCATTGCTGTCTCCGCTAATGCAATGACAGCTACGGCTCAGAAACTTCAGGGCATCAACCTTCCCCCGATGATCAAATTTGACGAGGGCGTGACTCCCGGCGGTCGCAAGATATCCTGGTTGTTCCTGGTGATCAGCGGTTTTGTCGTTGGTATGGCCGCATCCATCATGGGTGTGGGCGGTGGATTCCTGACCTTCCCGATCTTTGTCTATACCCTGGGTGTTTCTTCAGCCACCACCGTTGGCACCGACATCTTCCAGATCATCTTCACTGCCGGATACGCAGGGCTCTCCCAGTATGCCGTTCATGGCTTTATCTTCTACACCCTGGCCATGGGCATGCTGCTTGGTTCTCTGGTTGGTATTCAGGTCGGTTCTCTGATCACCAAGGTGGTCAGTGGCCCCACTATCTGTGGACTGTATGCCGTTGCCACCTCGGCCGGTTTTATTAACCGTGTCTTTGCCCTGCCCTCGAAGCTTGCCAGCATGGATTATATACCCATGTCTGAGGCAACCGGCAAGATGCTGGAGGCCGTGGGGACCTGGATTTTCTTCTCAGTCCTTGGCGCCTTTGCTATCTGGGTCTTTTATATCTTTTTCACCAATATCAGCGTCCTCAAGGGTGAGGGTCACGCACACACCGCCAAGGGGGTTAAATAATGATTGCCAACAAAAAAGAGTTCAACGGCGGTCTGGTGATGATGGTCGGTTTCTGGATCGTTTTTGCCGCGCTTCTCTCACCGCTCTATCCGGGTCAGGACAAGAAGGTCAATATGCTTGACTATATGGATAATATGTACAATTCCATCTCCAAGAAGTCGGCCTACTATATCCCGGCCACCCAGAAGAAGGCCGAGGCCTATATGGGAACGATGGTCGAGATGACTATTAAGACCGATGCCACGCTTCCAGCGGATCGCTTGACAATCCTGATGCAGCAAGCGAGCATGACGGTCGAGGCCGGGGATGCCGAGGTCAAGGTGAGCGGCGATCTGGGCGGTATGTTAAGTGCGATTCTCGCTGATGCGGATGCCATGTATGCCAATAACGGACAGGCTGTCAGCGTCAAGTACGGAGCTAATGAAAAACAGGTGCTCTATGATTGGTACAATGCCCTGAAGTCAATGGAAAAGAGCCTGAATAAACAGGAAAAATTCCAGGAATCAAAAATACTCTATCAGGTGCGGACCAAGAGTGTGGAGCCATCCTATAATTATTACGGGATTGAGGCCCAGTCCATCAAGGAGAAGGCCGTTCTGGTCATCTGCTCCCTGGTGGGGTATGTTATCTATACCATGTGGTTCGGCTTTGCCATCCTCTTCATGTTTGAAGGCTGGGGTCTCAAGCTTGAGCATTAAGATGTTGTTTGCATGAGTGACCGTTTGTTCCGGGTGGCTTGCTGCCCGGAACAAACGGCTCTTGATTATGCTTATCCCTGTTTTTCCTTTGACCTGAACCTTGTTAGTCTGTAACTAAACTGAATAGTTACGTTTATATCATTGCGTAGCCCTTTTATGTCCGCTCCGTAGAACGGCTCGTTTTCAATTTTCTTTTTCCGGCGTCTTTTTGTTGATATGTTAAAGACGTATCATCAATTTCCGTCGAGGAAATATTCAGTTTGATCTGGCAACCATCCCAGCTTGAGTGATCATGCCATGACCTTCCTTCTTGATCGAATACGTTCTCTGTTCCATGGTAAGCCCAGGCTGACTCCGGCTGAATTGCAGGCCGCTTTTCGTGGTCATTACAAAGAATTCCGCGCCCTGCTTACCGCCAATAACAACGCTCTGGAGCTGATGGCGGAGATGGAAGAGGCCCTCACCGTTGGCCATTCCTTTGGCATGGCCTTTGTTCGGGGCAACTGTACCGCTCTCTCTGTTAATATCTATAAAATGACCCATCATCTGACCAGGATGGGCGATGGAAAATATACAGAGCTGGAAGAGCCATTCCTGCGAATCTCCAGGGAACTGGAGCAGATTATTGCCAGTCGTCCGGTGAATACGGAAGGGCCGGCTGTCCTCTCCATGGCG
>JANZPQ010000180.1:0-4683 GCA_038040945.1 Desulfobulbaceae bacterium
CGAGAGAAAAGTTTATTGCCCTGGTCCACGAAAACCCCTCTCTGGCTCTCAGTATGCTCGCGGTCCTTTCTCTGCGTCTGCGCCGCTTTGTAGCTCAGATCGAGGATTTGTCGTTGAAGGAAGTGCCGGCAAGGCTCGCCGGCTATCTGCTCTATCTGCTGGAGGAGCAGGGGATTGAAGAGAGTGTTGAACTGGAGATATCAAAGGGGCAACTGGCAAGTCTGCTTGGAACCATTCCTGAGACCCTTTCCCGTATCTTTGCCAAAATGAGTGACGAGGGGCTCATTGCCGTGGATGGCAAGAAGATCCGCATCCTTGACCGGGCGGCCCTGACAGCAAAATAAAAAAGGAAGCTCTGATACAGGATTCTCAGAGGCGCTTAGAGCGCGCTCCTGTTTTTGGCTGTCTTCTTCCCGCCGGCAAAGTATCTCTTCTCGTTGGCTGGTTTTATCCTGATCTCTGCCACCTTCTGCTCATCCTCCGTTCGCACGGCTTTTACCGGGGTCAGGTCTCCGCCAAAGAGAAGCGGGCGTGAGGTGTGGAAGGCGTATTGCTGCTCTTCCACCGTGACCATGGGTGGCGTCCGGTGGCCCTGGAAAAAATCATACCCTTGTTTCAGGTTTTCCCAGAAGGGAACCCATTGGGATTCGGCATTTTTGGCCATTTTGTCCCAGGTCATACGAAAGGGGAAGATATGGACGGAGAACTCTTCCTGCCCATTGCTCAAGGCTGCGTCAACAATGGTATAGATCTCTTCGATGCGGAAATCGTTCAT
The DNA here is from genome assembly GCA_038040945.1 of Desulfobulbaceae bacterium. Taxonomy (GTDB): domain Bacteria; phylum Desulfobacterota; class Desulfobulbia; order Desulfobulbales; family Desulfocapsaceae; genus UBA2270. The sequence continues at coordinate 776 of JANZPQ010000180.1, forward strand.
GGCAAAACAGCCCACGGAGGTGCACTTTCCATGCACCATCAGGGCGTTTCCCGTACGTTTGTGGAGCCTGTCGTATTCATTTGGATAGCCAAGATTAAAGGAAAGATGAAAGTTGCTCCAGGGGTTGAGCGCAGTGACAGTGACGGTGTAGAACCCTTCTGGGCTTTGCTCATCGCCCTCTCTTAATTTGGGACCAAGATCGCCCGAGTATTTGCAGATGCTGTATGTCTCAAAAAGTTCATAGGCGAGCTCTCTTTTTACCCAGACCTCCAGTTCGTTCTCTTCTTTAAAGATGCGTATAAAGATCGGCTGGCCCAGATGCAGACCTTTCTTCCGCATTTCCTGATCGAGGAGTGGCGCCAGTCGCTGGTAGGCAGCTCTCGAAATCTCGCTTCGGGGTATGTTGACTTCTGCATGTACGGACACAGCAAAAGAAAGGGAGAACAGGCAGGCAGCAAGACAGTGCAGGATTGGCGTCAGTGGTAACATAGCGATAAGAACGGATAGTAATTCAGGTTGAAGTCTGAAAGTGGAACAGCGCACAGAGAAAGCCATTCCAGTAGAATACCTATTTAGAGTAAAATAAATCAGGAATCGGAGAGAAAGTCCAGAAAAAAGAACAGTTCTGCGTAGATACTGCAGGGGGCACATGGCCGATTCTCCGATAAAATGATTTTCCAGTGACAGGACTGTATCGGATAAGATTCAGAAAAGTAAAGGAAAAAGGACGTCAAGTCTCCGGCAGGAGAGTATCTGTCTTGCCGGATCTCCAGTCAAGGCGTATAGTAATATGTATTCTGACGCTGAATGATACCTGATTGGTGCATAAACTCCATTTCTTTTGTCTTTTTTCTGATATGTCTATAGATCTGCATACCCATTCTAATTTTTCTGATGGCACCATGACACCAACCGAGCTTGTTGCCCTGGCCAGTTATAAAAAAATATCTGCCCTAGCCCTGACGGATCATGATACCATGGCTGGAACGGAAGAGGCCGTTCTGGCAGGTGCAAAGATGGGAGTGGAGGTCGTTCCCGGTATTGAAATCAGCGTCAGCTATACCAGCATTGAATATCATATCCTTGGCTATTGGGCCGATTCTGCTAACAGCGTGCTTGCGGCCGCGCTCACCAGATTGCAGGGGGCAAGGGCAGAGCGTAATGAAAAGATTCTGCAAAAGCTGAATGGGCTGGGTATCCCGGTAACACCGGAAGAATTGCAGGTTGTGTCTGAACAGGGACAGACCGGCAGACCGCATATCGCCAGGATCCTGGTGGAGCGCGGGGTGGTGAAGACCATGAGTCAGGCCTTTGATCAGTTTCTGAAAAAAGGCGAGGCGGCGTATGCATCACGGTTTGCCTATGACGCGGCCGAGGCCGTGTTCATGATCCGTCAGGCGGGGGGGCTTGCGGTCCTAGCCCATCCGGCGCAAAATGATCCAGATCTTGTCCGCTTGCCCGCAGTTCTTGCTGATCTGGTCCCGGCTGGTCTGGAGGGGATTGAATTGTATTATCCCTCTCATTCGAATAAGGTGAAGAAGAGATTACGAGTGCTTGCAGACCAGCATGATCTCCTGCTTACCGGCGGCAGTGATTATCATGGTGAAGTGCGCCCCAACACTAGTCTGGCCGGCGGCAAAAATATTTTTGTGCCGCCGGAACTCCTTGAAAAGATGAAAGAGAGATTGCGCCTCCGTAGATAAGTGCTGGCTGGATTTTTTTAAATACTACTAAGAGAGCTGATCATGTATTCCATACTGGTAGTTGACGATGAACCGAATTATCTGGTGATCCTGTCTGAGCTGCTGCGCGATGAAGGGTTTGAGGTTTTTACGGCCCCAAGTGGCGCTGAGGGCTTGGCACTGGTTCAGAACGTGGATCTGGATCTGGTGATTACCGATATGCAGATGCCGGGCATGGATGGTCTCCAGCTTCTTCAGGCCCTCAAGAAGATCAACAGTGATCTGCCGGTGGTGATGATCACAGCCTTTGCCGAAGTGGATAAGGCAGTTGTTGCCATGCAGGCAGGGGCCTTTAATTACCTGGCCAAACCCTTTTCCAATGATGAGCTGATTGTCACTATTAATAAGGCGGTTCAGCACTATTCCCTGATCCGGGAGAATATCCGCCTGCGGAAGTCGATTCTGACCCGGACTGGATTTGCCGGCATGGTTGGCAAGAATGCGCGGATGGTTCAGGTCTATGAGTTGATTGAAAAGGTGGCGCCGACCCCTTCCTCGGTGCTGATTACCGGAGAAAGTGGCACGGGCAAGGAGCTGGTGGCCAAGGCCATTCATCTGAACAGTCCTCGTCAGGATAAGGCATTTATCACGGTAAACTGTGCGGCCCTGGCTGAGAACCTGCTGGAGAGTGAGCTCTTTGGCCATGAAAAAGGGGCCTTTACCGGGGCCGTGGCTATGCGCAAGGGGCGTTTTGAGCTGGCGGATGGCGGCACCCTCTTTCTTGATGAGATTGGTGAGATCCCACTGGCCTTGCAGGCCAAGCTGCTCCGGGCCTTGCAGGAAAAGAGTTTTGAACGTGTGGGGGGGAGTAAGACCCTCTCCGTTGATGTCCGGATTATCAGTGCGACCAACAAAGAGCTGAAAGAGGAAGTGGATCAGGGCCGATTCCGTGAGGATCTTTATTATCGGCTCAATGTGATCCATGTCCTGTTGCCGCCCCTGCGCGAGCGGATGGATGATATCCCGATCCTGGTTGAATATTTTATCAGGACCGTTTCTGAGCGTCTGGCCAAGCCTGAGCTCTCTATCAGTCCCGACGCCCTCCGTCTTCTGGTGACCCTGCCCTGGGAGGGGAATGTACGGGAACTGGAAAACACCATCGAGCGGGCAGGAATTCTCTGTAATAACAACCGGATCGAGGCAGATGATGTGCAGCCGGAATCCACGGCCGGAAGTTCTCAGGCCGCCTGGAGTCATCAGATGGATCTTGGTCAGTTGATCCCGGAGTCGGCGGAACTCAATGAGGTCCTGTACGCGGTAGAGGAAAAAATGTTGAATAGAGCCCTGGAGGCCGCTGGTTTTGTGCAGGCGCGAGCGGCGGAAAGACTGGGGATCACTAAGAGTCTCTTGCAGTACAAGATGAAAAAATATGGAATCAAGAAGTGATGAATTACGAATTACGAATTAGGAATTACGAATTAAAAAACAGAGATTCGTAATCCCTAATTTCTGATTGTCTTCCCCCAGTGCAGCTTGTTGCGCAGGATGGAGAAGTAGTCCCGGTGGGGAGAGATGATCAGCTGCAGGGGATGTTCCGCCGCCTCGATTTCCAGTGTTTCATCCTCCTGCATGTCCCAAGCCGATTGGCCGTCGATGATGATCTTGGCGTAATGACCGGGGCCGTCATCAATCCTGGTGCTGAGCCTGGTCTCAGAGGGCAGGAGGATCGGTCTGCTGCTGAGCATGAAAGGGCAGATAGGGGTAACCAGGATGGATGCCAGTCCCGGGTAGACCAGCGGGCCGCCGGCCGAGAGATTGTAGGCGGTGGAACCGGTAGGGGTCGAGAAAATCAGGCCGTCTGCCTTGTAGGTGGTGATATATTCCGCATTCGCCCTGGTGGAGAGTTGCAGTACCCGGTCGAGTGTTCCTTTGCTGATCACCACTTCGTTTAAGGCATACCGATATTTTGTCGGCTGATCCTCCCGGATGATGCGGGCCTTGAGCATCATCCTGTTTTCAACGGTCACGGCGCCGGTAATGATCTCTTCGAGTGCCTGTATCGCTTCAGGTTCTGTCAACTCAGTCAAAAATCCCAGATTGCCCAGGTTGATGCCGATCACCGGAATTGAGTGACGAGCCGCCTGGTCTGCCACATGGAGCAGGGTGCCATCCCCGCCCACGATAATCAGGATGTCAAGATCAGGATCAATCTGATTCAGCGTGGCC
>JANZPQ010000181.1:0-4759 GCA_038040945.1 Desulfobulbaceae bacterium
CCATTCATCTGGATGTGAGTTTAGCAGTTTGCCTGACACCCAAAAAACATTTTTGAAAATAGTTTTTGGATGAGACCGTCCTGCCAAGATTAGCCAGCCAAAATAATTGTCACTAAATGCTGACTGGTTGGATTTTTTTAAGGCTGCTTTGGGGTTCAGTGTGGGGGATAGCATGGGGAAAAGAAAATTTAGGCAATAAAAAAGGGGTTAAGATTTTATCTTAACCCCTTGGATTTATTATGGTAGCGGGGGCTGGATTCGAACCAACGACCTTCGGGTTATGAGCCCGACGAGCTACCAGACTGCTCCACCCCGCGATGCATTTTGCCATTATAGCAGATAGGCAGTTTATGTCAAGGTTATTCTCCTGTTCCTTCTCCTTGATGCGGGAAAGAGGGATGAGGGAGAAACGGTTGGAGTTTCCTTACGATTTCAGCTGGCAGGGGGGTCAGTTTTCCCTCCCGGTTGACAGAGGCATGGGTGGTAAAGCCTTTGGCAAGCAGGCGTGCTCTGGCTCCCTCTTCTTCCCGCAGGATTTTATAACTGAAGGTGCAGGAGACCTTTTTCAGTTCGGTGAGGCTGGTCTCGATGGTGAGCAGGTCGTCATAACGAGCCGGGGCCTTGAAGCGAATATGGCATTCGGTTACCGGCAGGACGAAGCCCATTTGCTCAATATCACGATAGGAACAGACCCAGGCACGCATGAACTCGGTCCTGCCGAGCTCAAAGTAGCGCAGGTAGTTGGCGTTATAGACCACGGCCGCGGCGTCAGTATCGCCATAAAGGACACGATGCTGGCTGCGGTGGATCAGTTCTTTCATGGCTGTCATCCTTGCTTCTGCCGTTCCAGCAGTTTCTCCATGAGCAGTTCTCCGTTGACTAACCCATTGTGAAGCCGTTTGTCTTCGGCTTCTCCTGATCGTTCACTGAAGGGGAGACCGCAGCCATGATTTGTGTCCCTGGAGTCATAGAGGATGGTGGGGACCGGGGTGGTGGTATGGGTGCGCAGGCACAAGGGGGTGAAGTGATCCATGGTGGCAATCAGGCGAAAGTCCTCGCCGCTTTCCTGCAGGCCCTTGAAAATGGGGCCAACAATCTTCTGGTCAAAGTCTTCAATGGCCTGGATCTTGTCCTGGAGCAGGCCCTGGTGTCCGGCTTCATCCGGCGCTTCAACATGGACAAAGACAAAATCCTGGGAGCGCAGGCTGTCGAGTGCGGCCTGGGCTTTGCCTGCATAGTTGGTGTCGAGATAGCCGGTGGCCCCAGGGACATTGATGATGGAGAGTCCGGCGTTTACCCCCAGCCCTTTAAGCAGATCCACCGCTGAGATCAGGCTGCCGCTCAGGCCGAAACGCTCGGCCAGGGTCGGCATTTTTGGTAATTTCCCTTCACCCCAGAGCCAGATGGAGTTGGCAGGATTCTTGCCTGCGGCCACCCGGCCGGCATTGACGGGATGGGCGGCAAGGATTACCTGGGCCTTGTCCAGCAACTCTGCCCACTGGGGATGCTCACGGTAACGGGCCAGGGGTGCGCTCACGTCTTTGCCGCTGAAATCATGGGGCGGGACGGTGTCCATCTGGGGATAATCCCCCTGCACCAGAAGGATGTGACGGTAGCTGACTCCGGCGTGGAAGTGAAAGGTGTAGGTGGCGCAGCCCTCTTCGAGGGCGGCAATCAGCTGGTGGGATTCGTCATTGCTGATATGACCGGCGGAATAGTCGATCATGTGTACCTGATTGTCCAGCGTATGCGACAGGGTGACCAGATTGCAGCGGAAGGCGGTCTGCTCCGGGCCAAGCGTAATACCCATGGCGGCAGCCTCGAGCGGCGCCCGGCCGGTGTAATATTCCTCAGGCCTGTAGCCAAGCAGGGAGAGGTTGGCCACATCGCTGCCCGGTGGATAGCCTTCCGGAATGGTGTGGGTGAGAAAAAGTTCACCCTGGCGGCACAGGGCGTCCATGAAGGGAGTGTCTGCTGTCTCCAGTGGGGTAAGGTTGTTCAGCTCGGCCATGGGCAGGTCTCCCATGCCGTCACCTACCAGGATCAGGTATTTCATCAAGAATGCCTTGGTCTGAAGTTGAGGTTGTGCTGCCAGAGGTTCACATGGTGGAGTATTGCTTATTCCTCATTCACGAGAAAACGGATTTTAACCGTTGGCTCGGGGCACACCTCCAGGCCGTCGATCTCGGCCAAGGCCTGCTGCACGTCTGCCTCCGATGCCTCATGGGTATGGATCACAATGCTGACCGGCTCATTCTGTTGCCGGCTCTTCTGGATAACGGATTTGATAGAGATGGAATGTTTGCCGAATATGCCGGAGATGGTGGAGAGTACCCCGGGTTTGTCGAGAGCGGTAATCCTGAAATAATAGGGGCAGCGGAGCTCGGTCATGGGGGTGATGGTGGGGATGCCAATATTCTCGGGCAGATAGGAGAGGGCTGGAACCCTGCCTGTTGAGCCGTGGAGAATGTTACGGGCGATATCAACCACATCGGCGGCAACAGCGCTGCCCGTTGGCATCTTGCCTGCTCCCTGTCCGTAGAGCAGGACGTTGCCCACGGTGTCACCGGTGAAGTATATGGCATTATAGGCCCCGTTGATATTGGCCAGCATATGGGATTCAGGTACCAGGGTGGGGTGTACCCTGGCTTCGACATGGCTGCCGTGATTATGACTGATGGCCAGCAGTTTAATCCGGCATCCAAACTCTCGGGCAAAGTCGATGTCAATGGGTTGGATCTTGCTGATCCCCTCGGTGTTGATGTCTTTGAGCTGGACATGCTTGCCGTAGGCGATGGTCATAAGGATGGCCAGTTTATGGGCGGTGTCAATGCCTTCGATGTCGTAGGTGGGGTCTGCCTCGGCAAAACCCAGGGCCTGGGCCTCTTTTAGCACCTCATCAAAAGGCGTGCCATGATCGGTCATCTTGGTGAGGATATAGTTGGCCGTACCGTTCATGATGCCCATGATGGAGAGTATCCGGTTGGCAACCAAGCCCTCTTTCAGGGCCTTGATTACCGGGATGCCGCCGCCGACGCTGGCCTCAAATCCTACTTCCACCTTGTTTTTTACGGCCGCCTCAAAGATCTCCTTGCCGTGGATGGAGAGGAGGGCCTTGTTGGCTGTCACTACATGTTTTCCGTGTTTGATAGCCTCAAGGAGGAACGTTCTGGCCGGTTCAAGACCGCCAATAAGCTCAACCACAATGTCGATGTCCGGATCGTTAAAGATGTCCTTGACATCTTTGGACAGGATCGTCTCTTTGAATTGCTCGGGAAGTTTGCTGATGTTGATATCTGCCACTCGGGAGAGGACAATCCTGGCGCCGATCTTGCGCATGAGGCGCTCGTTCTGCTCGAAAAGGGTCTGGGCCAGGCCGCTGCCCACAGTGCCAAAGCCGATAAGGCCCACATTGATAACTTTCATGATTATTTTATGTGTATTGGTTTGTTGAGGATAAGGAAAAGGAGCGGAGATAAAGGATAGAAAGTACGTGAGAGCCGCCTGATCCTGTTCATCCTTGGATAATTTAGGTGAAAATACCCTCTTTACGAATGAAAGTCAAAAAAGAAGAGCAGATATTTTACAGAAATTTTACTGGCCTCAAGATCTTTTTTGGTTTATACTTTTTTCTTCATTGTTGTGAGTGAATGCTCATTCAATACCTATGGTATGAGATTGAATTCTAAATAAAAGCGTATTGGTATGTTTTACAAAGAACATATTTAAAAAACATTTGATCAAGGAGAACAGTATGGCGGTAAATATTCTGGCTTTCGGGCCAAACGGAAGCGGCAAGGGTACCCAGGGCGCTATTGTAAAAGATAAGTATGGTTGCAATCATATTGAATCCGGCGCTATTTTCCGGGAGCATATCAAGGGCGGAACCGAGCTTGGTAAGAAGGCCAAAGAGTATATTGACCGGGGCGATCTGGTGCCTGATGAGATCACTATCCCCATGGTTCTCGAGACGCTGGCGAAATCCAAGGAGCAAGGATGGCTGCTCGATGGCTTTCCCCGTTCCCTGGCCCAGGCCGAGGCGCTGGACAAGGCCCTGAAAGAGGCGGGCATGGCTCTGAATTATGTGATCGAGATTGAGCTTGACCGCCAGATTGCCAAAGAGCGGATCATGGGACGCCGTCTGTGCGCCAATGATAATAATCATCCCAATCATATCGCCTTTGAGGCCATCAAGCCGGTGGAGAAAGATGGCAGACTGGTATGTCGTGTCTGCGGCGGCGAGCTGAGCGCCCGTGCCGATGATCAGGACGAGGTGGCAATCGGCAAACGTCACGATATCTATTATGACACCAAGACCGGTACCATGGCAGCGGTTAATTACTTCAAAAATGCTGGGGGTGCCAAGCTGATCTCCGTTGATGGCTCCATCTCTATTAAAGATGTAACTGCTTCTATCATGAGCCAGCTCAGCTGATGAACAGGAGATAAGGAATTCAGTCCTGTCGAATCTCCAGGGATTCCTCAGGGTTTTCTTTTGGACATGCCGGTAGATGTGACCGGCATGTCCTTTTTTTTTTGCCTTTTTGTGCAGGATATCTTAGAGTCGTTTTTCATGCGCTTTAATAGCTTCAGGGTTGTGAACGTGTTGAATGGTCAATCTCCCTTAAAATCAGCTGGAGGCAAAGAAGAGACTGGAAAGAGTCCTGCTTCTGCCTTCTGCCCTCTGCCTTCTGATTAATTATGCAAAATTTCATCCTCACATCATTAAAAAATTCAATACAGGCCCAAGAGGCATTTG
>JANZPQ010000182.1:0-7638 GCA_038040945.1 Desulfobulbaceae bacterium
TCTTTCTCCCCCGCCTTGGATATAAAAAACAGACCTCTCTTATCCAAAAAGCAACCCGTCTCATAACTCTGGAAGAGACGATACAGCTACAGGTACACCATGGCCTCATCAGTGAGAAAATCGCCTTTGATCTTCTATCCCTGCCAGCAGAGGATAGAGCAACCCTTTCAGCCCTCTTTGACTACCTGCAACCTGGTACAGGAAAGCAAATCAGGATAGTAATGCTGAGCCGAGACATAGCCTTACGTTCTCAAAAAACAGTTTCGTCTTTGTTTCACGAGCAAGATTTCAAGGAGATCCTTGAACACGCTGAAATGAATCCGCCGCAAAAAACGCACTCGATTCTGGAACTCCTGCAAAAAAAGTTTTACTCCAGAAGCAGTGCAGCTGAACAGATCTTTAAAGAGAGGGTGAGAAAACTTAAACTCCCAGGAAACTATGAGATCAGCCATAGTCTTAATTTTGAGAAAAACGAGGTTTATCTTACCGAAACTTTTCCAGATTTAGAATGTTGTGAAATTGCTTGGAGCAGGAGAAAACAGTAAAGAGCGATTGGAAAAGTGGGGAGTAAACTGATCAGGGACTTCCGGAAACACGGGGATACAAGACATCACCCTCAACCATGACATCCTGCCCGAGACGGCTGTAACGGACATTGTGCAGACGGACAGCATCGTCACTAGCGGCAACATTCATCCCATCAACAACAGGAGCGCCAGAGCTGCCTGCAAAGATCGGAGCGATAAAAAGATTGACATGATCCACCAGTTGTTGCCTTAAAAAAGCACCATGGATAGTCGCTCCCCCCTCAACAAGAAGAGATACAACCCCCTCACGGGCAAGGATCTTTAGCACCTGCAGAAGATCAACCCGCCCATCAGCTCCACATCCAACCTGATGGATAACGACCTTTCCCGTGTTACTGAACTTGTCTCTTTTTTCAGGGCTCACTTCCGATCCGCAAAAAATCCAGGTTGGTGCTGAGGAATCGAGATGAAGCAGGCGAGCGGTCTCAGGAATGTTCAAATGGGTATCAAGGATGACACGGATAGGATCCCTCCCCCTGCCCTGCTCCAGACGAGTGGTAAGGGCGGGGTCATCGACCTTGACGGTAGAACTCCCCACCAGGATCGCATCGAAGCGATCACGCAAACGATGGACCTTGCGCGATGAGGCTGGCCCTGTTAACCAGCCACTTTGCTCCGGCTGATAACTGATGCGGCCATCAAGGCTCATCCCTGCCTTCATCACAACCCAGGGCAATCCCTGGGTGATATATTTAATAAAGGGACGATTAAGAAGACGACATTGGGCTGCAAGCACTCCACTGACCACCTCTATCCCCTGAGCTTGCAGGTACCGGTTGCCGCTGCCATCAACCAGAGGATTGGGATCTTCCATGCCGACCACTACCCGCCTGATACCAGAGGCAACGATGGCCCTCGTGCAGGGCGGGGTCCGGCCGACATGATTACAGGGCTCGAGTGTCACATAGAGGGTGGCACCTCTGGCCGATTCCCCAGCCTTGCGCAGGGCATGAATTTCCGCATGCGGCGTCCCTGCTTTTTTATGATAGCCCGTGGCTATAACCGTCTGATCTCGGACGACAACCGCCCCTACACAGGGATTAGGCGAGGTACGCCCACGACCTTTACGCGCCTCCTTCAAGGCAAGACGCATAAAAGAGTGATCTTGCTCCACTGTCACCACTTACACCTGTTTGACATCCCTGGCATCAACCAGGGTTTTCAACTCATCGACGAACTCACTGACATCCTTAAACTGTCGATAGACCGAGGCAAAACGAACATAGGCAACCTCATCAAGATCAGGTAGACCCTCCATCACCCACTCACCAATCACCTGGGAGGCAACTTCCTTTGACCCAATATCCTGCAATTTTTTCTCGATCTCATCAACAAAGGCGTCAATGTCATCACAGCTTACCGGCCTTTTTTCACACGCCTTTTCAAGCCCGACCACCATTTTCTGACGATCCCAGGATTCACGACGCCCATCTTTCTTCACCAATACCGGCATCATCACTTCCAACCGTTCATAGGTCGTAAAGCGCTGATTACAGGACAGACAAGAACGCCTCCGCCTGGTAATGGTACTCTCCTTATTCAGGCGAGAGTCAATAACTTTATTATCAAGATGACCACAATAAGGACACTTCATAGTTTCACCGGATTATACGGGGTCAACAATGGCTGAAAGAGGAAATTTAGCACACAGATCACGTACTTCCTGACGCACCTGGGCGATTGTCTGTTGATCACGATTGCTGATAATACGCTCAATCCAATCAGCAATCAATGCCATTTCTGCAACCTTTAAGCCGCGGGTGGTAACCGTAGGTGTACCGATACGTACTCCGCTGGTCACAAACCTGGGCTTGGTGTCAAAGGGAATCGCGTTTTTATTCACTGTAAGCCCGCCCTGTTCAAGAAGCTCTTCCGCCTCTTTGCCGGTGATATCCTTGTTGCTCAAATCCACCAGGAAAAGATGATTATCGGTACCCCCGGAAACCAGCCTGAAGTTTTTGGCAATCAGTCCTGCGGCCAGGGCCTTGGCATTTTCTACAACCTGAACCTGATCCGCCTTGAAGGCCTCACTCATGGCCTCCTTGAAACCCACGGCCTTGGCGGCGATGACATGCATCAAAGGTCCGCCCTGTATTCCGGGGAAGATGTGACTGTTAAGAACTTTGCCCCATTTTTCACGGGCCAGGATCAGCCCCCCCCTGGGACCACGCAGGGTCTTATGGGTCGTTGTCGTTACGAAATCCGCATAAGGGACAGGGGATGGATGCACTCCAGCCGCTACAAGCCCGGCGATGTGGGCCATATCCACCATAAAGAGGGCACCGATTTCATCAGCAATTCTTCGGAAAGCCGCAAAATCGATAAATCGGGAATAGGCGCTGGCACCGGCCACGATCATCTTGGGCTTGTTTTCAAAGGCAAACTGTTCAACTTTTTCCATATTGATCTGTTCCGTATCACGCTCGACGCCATAGGAAATAAAATCAAACAGCTGTCCGGAAAAATTAACCCCGCTGCCATGGGTCAGATGACCTCCATGGGCCAGGTCCATTCCCAGCACCTTGTCCCCTGGTTTCAGGGTGGCAAAATAGACGGCCATATTGGCCTGAGATCCGGAATGGGGCTGGACATTGGCATACTCAGCACCGAAGATCTCTTTGGCCCGGGTGATGGCCAGTGTTTCCACCTGATCGGCGAAATCACAACCTCCGTAATATCGTTTCTGCGGATAGCCCTCGGCATATTTATTGGTAAAAATCGACCCCTGAGCCTCAAGAACCGCCTGTGATGCTATATTTTCAGAGGCAATCAGTTCCAGCTGATTATTCTGTCGCTCATATTCAAGCTTGATACAGTTATAAACTTCAGGATCTGTTTTTTGCAATGCGTTCATAGCAGAATTACCTTTTGCTTTTCCAGTTGACAGGCAACCAGATTTCTTTTCATGGACAAACGAGGCCGTCGTTCAAACAATTTCTAAAAAAAAACCGGCATTTCCTGTTCACAATGCCGGCCCTTACTAGTTATTCCCACACTGCCTGCTTCAACATTTACTGTACAGTTCAATACGGCCCAGGTGACGACCACCACTGAACTCAACCGCCAACCAGGTCCGAACTATATCCTCAGCAACGCCATGACCAATAACCCTTTCACCCATACAGAGCACATTGGCATTATTATGTTCACGACTCATGCTGGCAGTATAATGATCATGGCACAGGGCAGCTCGCACATGCGCATAGCGATTGGCAGCCATAGACATGCCAAGACCTGTGCCGCAGATCAGGATCCCACGATCGACACTCCCTGCATCGACCTTTTCACAGACCAGCCTGGCCAGATCTGGATAATCAACAGAGGCAGTAGAATAACAGCCCAGATCCTGGACCTCATGACCCAGTTCGGCCACCAGCGATCGAACCATCTCTTTCAATTGAAAACCACCATGATCTGCGCCAATTGCTATCTTCACATCAAACTCCAGTAAGGGGTCGTTTGCTGACCTTTTTTTCAACCATTATAGCGCTGCATAACAATGACACCGTTGGTGCCACCGAAACCAAAGGAATTAGACACAGCCGCGCGGATCTCCATCTTTCTGGCCTTATTCGGCACATAATCAAGATCACACTCGGGACTTGCCTCCTGCAGATTCATTGTCGGCGGTGCAATCTGTTCATGAATACTGAGGGCCGTAAAGGCCGCTTCAATTCCACCGGCCGCACCAAGCATATGACCGGTCATCGACTTTGTCGAACTGATGGCAAGCTTGCCGGCATGTTCTCCAAAGACCGTTTTAATGGCCTGTGTTTCACAGCGGTCGTTTAAGGGTGTAGAAGTCCCATGGGCATTGATATAATCGATATCTTCAGGAGCCAGACCCGCATCCTGCAGGGCCATGCGCAGACAGCGCGCTGCACCTTCTCCGTTTTCAGGCGGTGCAGCGATATGATAGGCATCACTGCTGGCACCATAGCCGGTTATCTCCGCATAGATCGTGGCACCCCGTTTCAGGGCATGCTCCAGCTCTTCAACAATGAGCATCCCGGAACCCTCAGACATGACAAATCCATCCCGATCTTTATCAAAAGGCCGGGATGCGAGTTCTGGCGCATCATTACGGGTGGAAAGCGCCTTCATGGCGCTGAAGCCACCAATCCCAAGGGGACAGAGGACGGCCTCGGAGCCACCAGTAACCACCATATCACAGCTGCCATAGACAATAGAACGATAGGCCTCACCCACGGCATGGGTCCCTGCGGCACAGGCAGTTGAGAGGGCAAGATTTGGGCCTTTTGCTCCCAGCTGCATGGAGATATGGCCGGAAGGCATATTGGGGATGGCCATGGGAATAAAGAAAGGTGAGATCCTCTTTGAGCCACGCTCAAGACAGCTCAGATGATTCTGCTCAATGATGGGGAGCCCCCCCATGCCACAGCCGGTAATAACCCCTACCCGCTGACAATTTGTCTCATCGATGACGGCGCCACTGTCTTCAAAGGCCAGCCTGGCAGCAGCAATGGCATACTGCACAAAAAGGTCAAGGTGCTTGGCAAGTTTTTTCTCAATAAAATCTTCTACCTGAAAGTCCTTGACCTCTGCTGCAATCTTTACCACATACTCACTGGTATCAAAGCGGGTAATAAGGCCGACCCCACTGGTTCCGGCACATATATTCCCCCAGGTTTTTTTTGTCCCGGTGCCAAGCGGTGTTACCAGTCCAACTCCTGTAACGACAACTCTACGCTTTGCCATGTAAACTCCCTCAGGCTAACAGATTCGTTTCTCACAAAGACAAGAGGCCCTCGCCTTCGACGAAAGCCCCATTTTTCAGCTTATTTCAGCTTATTTCAATTTTATTTGAGCTTATTGATATAATCAATGGCATTTTGCACGGTATTGATCTTCTCGGCATCTTCATCGGGAATCTCTACATCAAATTCCTCTTCCATGGCCATAATCAGCTCCACCAGATCCAGAGAGTCAGCGCCAAGATCATCCACAAAGGAGGCGTTTGGTACTACTTTATCTTTTTCTACACTCAACTGCTCAACAATAATATCGACCATCTGTTGATCTATAGCCATTTTTTTCTCCAATTTTTTTTATACGTTATTAAAAACAAAAATAAACAACCCAGAAAAATAATTCAACACTTCAGGGAAAACATCTCCCCTGCTTCCACTACATATACAACCCACCATTGACATGCAGAACCTGTCCGGTCACATAACGACCATCATCGCCAAGCAGATAGGCAACTGCACCGGCAACATCTTCAGGTGTTCCCAGCGCGGCCAGGGGGATCTCCCCTTTGATCTTTTCCTGAATCTCCTCAGACAAAGAACTGGTCATGTCAGTCACAATATAGCCGGGCGCAACACCGTTCACCGTAATATTCCTTGAAGCAAACTCCCTGGCCATTGACTTGGTAAGCCCAACAAGTCCTGCCTTGGCAGCAGCATAATTTATCTGGCCGGCATTTCCAGAAAAGCCGATAACGGAAGTAATATTGACAATCCGCCCCCACTTACTTTTCATCATAAAGCGAGATGCCGCCTTGGCACAGAGGAAGGCTCCTTTCAGGTTGGTATCAATGACCAGATCCCAATCAGACTCCTTCATTCTCGCCATCAGGCCATCCCGCGTGATCCCTGCGTTATTGACCAGGACATCAAGAGAGCCGGCCTCTGCAGCTATCTGCTTGAGGGCATCCTGCACTTGCTCTCCGTCTGCCACATCAAAACAGATGATATCCGCGCGGCCACCCGAGTCCACAATCATCTTTTTGGTTTCTTCAGCCGCTGCGGGGTTCGACACATAATTAATGTAGACATGACCACCCATCGCGCTGATACGTTGACAGATGGCGCGCCCTATACCACGGCTGCCGCCAGTCACCAATGCTACTTTTCCTGTAAGACTCATGATTTGCGCCGCTCCTCAATTTTCGTAAGAAGTTTGGGAATGATTTCATACAGATCTCCCACCAGACCAAAATCAGCGACAGCAAAGATAGGGGCATCTTTATCGCGATTAATGGCGACAACGGTCTCTGCCGACTGCATACCAGCCACGTGCTGCACTGCCCCGGAGATTCCACAGGCAATATAGAGCTTTGGCGCCACGGTCTTACCGGTCTGCCCGACCTGATGGGGATAACCGATCCAGCCGGCATCTACGACTGCCCGAGTTGCGGCAACCGCACCTCCTAGAGAGGCAGCAAGCTCACGCATCAGGGTAAATCCCTTGGCGCTGTCAAGTCCACGTCCACCCGCAACCAGAATATCAGCTTCCTGAATATTCACATTATCCTCTTCCGAGACCACGGATTCAATGACCCGCACCCTTGTTGCAAGTTGTGCAGGCTCTGCTTTCACCTCAACAATGTTCCCCTGTCGCTCACCATCAAAGTCGAGTGCCTGCATGACCTTGGGGCGCACTGTCGACATCTGCGGCCTGGAGTTCGGGCAGACAATGGTCGCCATGATATTGCCGCCGAAGGCAGGCCGAGTCTGCAACAAGGCGCCATCCTCCTCGCGGATGGCCAGTTGGGTACAATCAGCAGTAAGGCCGGCACCGAGTGTTGTGGCAACACCGGGAATAAAGGAACGACCGATCGCCGTCGCCCCGGCCAGGACAATCTCCGGTGCATGCTGCTGGATAAGGGCGGTCATGATCGCGCCGTACGCCTCATCGGTAAAATGGGCAAGGGCCGGATCATCAATGCGGTACACCGTATCGGCCCCATGAGCTATAAGCTGCCGTGCAGTGTCCCCGGTTTCAGAGCCGATCAGGACGGCAGACAAGGGCACCTTACGGGTATCGGCCAGCCTGCGGCCAATGCCCAGCAATTCGAGGGAGACTGGAGCCAGGGCCCCACGTCTGAATTCGCAATAGACCCAGACACCGGACCAGTCTCCAAGGTCCAGAGGAGCGTTTTTTTCAGCCCCTTCAATCTTCAGGGCACCAGGCTCACATGTTTCAACGCACGTTCCGCAGAGAGTACAGCCGTCTGCCACCACGGCACAGCCATCGACAACAGTAATGGCGCCAAAGGGACAACTACTCTCACAGATGCCGCAAC
>JANZPQ010000183.1:0-6843 GCA_038040945.1 Desulfobulbaceae bacterium
TTCCGTCAATATGGGAGCCGAACATGGCGATCATGGTGTGGGTATCTGCGAGTCTCTCCTTGCCCTCTCTGGTCATCCAGAATCCGCGGTGGAACTCGCGCAGGTGTCTTTCATTATCCTTCCCGAAGAGCATGTAGAAACGGACGTCTCCATGGCAGGACATCTCGCAGAAGGTCTCATAGGTTGCTCCCCCGAAGTAGACATTGTCGGGAGGTGGCAAGAGGGAGTGGCTGCCATTTTCCTGGGCCTCGCCCTCTCGTATGCTGCGTCCGATAAAAACACCGACGTTATTATGTCTGAGCACGCGGAGGATATCGGTGGTCGGGAAGGCATGGGTGATGAAGACCTTGCGCAGGTTCTGGGCTCCTCCCACCAGATCAAGGGTCTTGGCGAATCGTCTCAGGTCGGCGGCGATCTGGTCTCCCTGATGGACGCCGGAGGTGATCGTACCCCGGACGGTCTCATAGACAATGCGGTTCTGGGCGGTTTCGTGCCACTCGTTTTCCTGCAGTTCCCATTGGATCTCTATGCACTTGCTGCGGGTCAGGATCCGGCCGTAATTGCCACGGTCGCCTGCTGTCTGACTTATATTGTCGAACAGGGCATCACTGACATTCAGGTCAAATATATTGGTGGCATCGGCAAAATCCACTCCCTCTTCAATGATTCTGCGGGCCTGACTGGTGCTCAGCAGTCGTTTGGTCATCCGGGTGGTACTCTGGTCTGTGGGGTAAAGGCGGAGTCTGACCTGCAGTCGGTCTGGGGAGACGGGCTGATCGCTGCCATTGTAGATTTCAACTTGCCTTGGCACCCTGATGCCGCTGGTCCGCACCGCGTCAAGGAGTCTGGCGGCAAGGTGAAATACCCCGGGCTCATTGAGGTTCCTGTCGATCAGGGCGCTGTAAGGTCCGAGAGAAATGCGGATGGCCCCACAGAGAAAGTCGCCGGGGGCGAGCGAGGCGGGCAGCCCGCAGCGGGAGGGGTATTGAATCAGCCCCAACCCCTCCTTGCTCTCGCTGAGGACGATCTGAATATTCTGGCCGGCAGTGAGCAGGGTGTTTGACAGCAGATAGCGACTGTTTCCCAGAGGCAGGGTGATGATGCCCTCCTGGTCAATAGAGGCCCCGGGAGGCAGCAGGAGATAATGATTAGCCGCTGCCTCTTCGATCTCGGCGCGTCCCAGCGGGTCGGCCATGGGGATGAAGAGCCTGGCTGCAGTGAGCCGCCGGTTGCGGTCAGCCATGGCCTGAATCTCGGCAAAAAGGATATCCGGGATATTGGGGTTGAGCGAAAAGAGGTGCACAGGGATGTCAATACGTTTGTGGAGGGTGTCAATCTCCGGCACACCCTCTGCGAAATCGAGATCGAGGCCGATCTGTGAATGGCCGCTGCGACCGATCAGAGAGCAGCGTTGCCGCAGGTGACCGGCTGCGGTGAAATCACTGACGACGCCACGGACGGTGTCGCTGGTCTCCTCAAAACGCAAAATTGCCGCCAGCTTGGGAACACCCAGTTTCGGGTCAATGGTCGGTTCTGTCTGAGAGGAAAGCAGGAGGTAGCCATCTTCGGTGAGCAAAGGCGGACGTTTCATGGGTATATCTCCAAAGGGATGTAAAAATATTGGATAGTTGATGAATAGTTCACTTTTATACCATAAGAAAGGCAATTTGACTGTATTCCATTTCGCTCACCCCCTGGTGTTCAAGAAAGCACATTCTCCCTGTGAACTCTGTCTTGTCTGTGGTATGGATCTGTTGTGTGTAAACTGCAAGTCTCTCTTGTCCACCTTTATCCAGTACAAAAAAGATCCCGTGGTCTCGTCCAAACAAAAAACAGGGCCCAGTCAGCCTGCAAAATCTCCTCCCCGGTCAGTAGTGCGCCGAAAGCCGTTGAATGAAAATCATATCAACGCCTTTCTCTTTGGGATCTGCCTGCTGATCACTCTTTTTATTGGCACCCTCCTTGTCGCTTTCAAGGCCCTTGACCTTCCTGATATCAGTTCTGTCTCCCAGTATCGTCCCTTGCAGGCCACCGAGATCCTCGACCGTCACGGCAGGGTGATTGATCGCATCTTCATCGAAAACAGAACGCTGCTGCCTCTCTCTAAGATGCCGTCCCTGCTTCCCAAGGCCTTTGTCGCCGCTGAAGACGGTCGTTTTTATGACCATCCAGGCCTTGATCTCTGGTCGGTGTTCAGGGCTGTTGTCAATAATACCATGGCGGGCCGGCGCAGTCAGGGTGGCTCAACGATCACCCAGCAGGTCGCCCGTTCCCTCCTGCTCACTCCTGAAAAAACCTATCTGCGAAAAGTAAAAGAGGCCATTCTTGCCTGGCGCATAGACAGCCTGCTTTCCAAGGACGAGATCCTCTATATCTATCTCAATCAGATCTATCTTGGCGGTGGTGCGCATGGGGTTGAGGCGGCGGCTCAGGTCTATTTTGCCAAACATGTGCAGGAGCTCACGCTCGGCGAGATGGCCCTCCTGGCCGGCCTGCCGCAGGCACCAAGCCGCTATTCACCCTTTGAGCATTTAAAGCTGGCCCAGCAGCGACAGCGCTATGTCCTAAACAGGATGGCCGAGGATGGCTACGTGAGCTCTGATGCAGCCCGCCAGGCCTTTTTGTCTCCGGTGCAACTTAAACAGCCGGAGAATGGGGCGCGTGAGAACAGCGGTTATTTTGTCCAGATGGTGCGCAAGCAGGCGGAGGCGGAGCTCGGTCGCTCCTTGAATTATGCCGGGGTCAGGATTTTTACGACACTCGATCCTGAACTGCAGATCGCGGCCACACGCGCAGTGCGTCAGGGTGTGATAGCCTCTCTGGTGCGCTCTTCCAGCCAGTCATCAAAGGCTGCAAAAGATGGCCGGAAAGAGCTGCCCCAGGGGGCGCTGGTGAGTCTTGAGGCCTGTACGGGCCGGGTCAGGGCCCTGGTCGGTGGTCTTGACTTTATGGCCTCTCCTTTTGACCGGGCAACTCAAGGGAGGAGGTCTGCCGGTTCTGTTTTTAAGCCATTCATCTATGCCACGGCACTTGAAAACGGCTGGCGGCCGGAATCGATGATCCTGGATGCCCCATTTTCCATCCGGGGTCATGGGGGAAAGCAATGGCAGCCAAAGAATTTTTCCGGTGAGTTCCATGGCGAGACCTCGCTGGCCGAGGCCCTGACCCATTCACTCAATGTCGTGGCGGTCAAGCTTTTACAGAAGGTGGGCGTTGACAAGGTGCGGGCCCTGGCCAAGGCCTCCGGCATCAGCGAGCCGATCACCGCTGATCTCTCCCTGGCACTCGGTGCGACCGGGGTCTCGCTTCTCGAGATCACCGGGGCTTATGGACCTTTTGTCTGTGGTGGTCAGTTTAGCCCTCCGCTGTTGATCAGCAAAATTGAAGATGGGGCGGGCGGGATTCTGATGAAAAACAGGCCGGAATCACTCCGGGTCATGGATGCCAAGGTGGCGGAAGAGATGCAGAGCATGCTGGCGGCGGTTATCAGGGAGGGGACAGGAAAGCGGGCTGGTGGCCTGGCCAGTCTCTGCGGCGGCAAGACCGGGACCTCTGATAACAATCGTGATGCCTGGTTTGTCGGATTTACCAGCAAGTTGATCACCGGCGTCTGGCTGGGCTATGATCAGAACAGCAGCCTTGGTAAAGATGAGACCGGGGGCCGCGCTGCCGCCCCGATCTGGCTTGATTTCATGAGGCAGGCGCAATGATGCAGATAAGGGTAGGGGGCATTGTTTCATGGTGACACGTTCTGAGATCTATGCGCGTTTTTACAGCGGCGATGTGTTGTTAAAACTGGCGACGGCGCGTGATCTCTATGGTCGTTATGGCAAGGTACTTGCCTTGCGTCCGGATATCATGGCCCAACTGACTGCGATGGAACTCTCGGAGCGCGCCCTGCAGGCCCAGATGGGTGGTATGGGCATGGGTGTCACCTGTACACGATGCGCCGTTCGTGCGGGCGGCGGCTGTTGCAGCCGCTTTATGGCGGGCGAGAATGATGTGCTGCAACTGGTGATGAATATGTTGGCCGGAGTGCAGGTGGCCATCCAGCAGGAGGGAATGGGTGAATGCTGTTTTCTGGGAGGGCAAGGATGTATCCTGACCCTGAAGTCGATGTTCTGCCTCAACTATACCTGCGGCCATATCAAGGACAAGGAAGACGGGGCAAGCCTGCATCTTCTGGAACAGCGGACAGGCGATCTGCTCAGAAAACAGGCCGTACTGGAGGATTTGCTGCTGGATTTCTTCTGCGAGAATCTATGAGGCGGAGTCAGAGCGCCCCTGAAAGAGCTCGGCAGCTTTCCAGGGCGGAGTGAAAAGTTGCCAGTCTCTGCATTTCTTTCTTGAATTCACCAATAATCAGTAGTATGAGCCGGAAAGAGTGCAGCAGAAGGCTCTGTACGCTTCTTCTCTATATTCACCCGGATCGATTTTACTAAGCCGTTGTTAAGAAATAACTGTGGCATTGCAGCACCGTAACGGCATAATGGGCTGTAAAGAAATAGGTAAAAATGCAATGGTTATTTCTTAACAACGGCCCCTAAAAACAGGACCATGCATGGCGCACACTGAACTCGAGGCCGTTCTGCTGCCCGATGGCACCATCCAGCTTGAATGGATCGGGGCCGCGGAAAAACAGAGCAACGCCACACGCCTCCTGCAGGATACGATATTCGAGCACTATTCTGCCGACCCCGACAACTGGCTCCTCTCTCTCGGCTTCTGTCAGAAGTCCCCCCGTCTTTCGCCCTCTCTGGGCTTCTGGCGCACCTTTGTCAGTCTCTTCACTCAAAAACTGCGCCTGACCCCGGAGATCGAACAGCAGCGCGACCATGTTATTCTTCCCCTTGAAGCCGGCGAACTGCAGGATCTCACCGACACCATCCCCCTGATGACCGGCAGTGAGTATCTGGGAGAAGAGCTGCTTTCTTCCCTGTGGCAGTCCCTGCATGCGATCTTCGCCCGGAAAATCGCCTCCTTTAGCGGGACGGTTGAGGCATTCATCAGGAGCTGCAATCCGGAACTTCATCTCGTCGGACGCATCTATTTTCACCTGGTCGAGAACAGGAAGGGGGCTGCCCCGTTCGCCTTTCTGGCCACCTATTCCACTGCCCTTAATGCTGACGGCGAATCCAGGCATTTGCCCCTGAAATACGCCCTGGAGGAATATAAAGACGATCATGAAAAATTGCTGCAACTCCTCGTCAATGTCTCTGATGCCGCCAGTCAGAGTGAACTGATCAATGAGCTGCTCGAATCCGGGGAACTGTTTTCGCCCCTCTCCTGGTCTTCCCAGGAGGCCTACACCTTTCTCAAGGAAATCCAGCTCTACGAGGATTGCGGCATTCTCTGCCGGATCCCGAACTGGTGGAAGGGGCAGGCAGCGCGGATCGGAGTCAATATCAGTATCGGCGAGAAGATCCCGTCCATGGTTGGCATGGCGGCACTTCTCGATTTCAAGCCCCGACTGATGATCGGTGATGCCGAGATCTCAGAGGAGGAGGCGCGGCGACTGCTGCAGGAGTCGGAGGGGCTGGCCTTTATCAAGAATAAATGGATTGCGGTTGATCCTGACAAGCTGCGCCAGACCCTCTCGGCCTATGAAAAGGCCTGCGAGTTGGGCGAGGATGAAGGGCTCAGCTTCCTGGATGCCATGCGGCTTTCCATGAGCCCCGACAGGTTACTTGGCGCGGCGGATGCCACCACCGTCTCCGGGGTATCCCATGGCGACTGGCTGCAGTCGGTCATGGATAAACTGCACCATCCTGAGTTGATTGCCAAGGTGGCTGCCGGTCCTGGCTTTAAGGCCACCCTGCGCGGCTATCAGCAGCAGGGCCTGCAATGGCTCTGTTTCCTGCACAGCCTGCGCCTTGGCGCCTGCCTGGCTGATGACATGGGGCTTGGCAAAACGGTCCAGATCCTGGCCTTCCTCAATGTGTTGAAAGGCCGGCGAGCAGGTCAATCCGGCCGGGCCTCGCTCCTGGTCATGCCGGCCTCGCTTCTGTCAAACTGGATTGGCGAGATCAACACCTTTGCCCCCGATCTTCTTTTCTTTGCGGCCCATCCCGACTTTCACAAGCCCCGGCATGTTCCATCCCTGCAGAGAGAACAGATCGATGGACTGGATCTGGTGATCACCACCTATGCCCTTGTCCAGCGCTACGACTGGTTGCGCGACTATCCATGGCAGACGGTCATCCTTGATGAGGCCCAGGCCATCAAGAATCCGGGTACCAAACAGACCAGGGCGGTCAAGGGCTTGACTGCCACCACCCGGATCATCATGACCGGCACTCCTGTTGAGAACCGGTTGTCCGATCTCTGGAGCCTGTTCGATTTTGTCAATCCCGGCCTTCTGGGCACTGCCAAAGAGTTCACCGCCTTCAGCAAGAAACTCGCGGATACCCCGGCCGGGTACAGCGGCCTGCGAAGGGTGATCAGCCCCTTTATTCTCAGGCGGATGAAGACAGACAGGTCGATCATCTCCGACCTGCCGGACAAGGTAGAGGTCAAGACCTGGGCCCGCCTTAGTAAAAAACAGGCCATTTTGTATCAGGAGATCATCGAATCCATCAAGGAATCAATTGCCGGGGCAGAAGGGATACAGCGCAAGGGCCTGATCCTCTCCGCCCTCATGAAATTCAAGCAGCTCTGCAACCACCCCTCTCAATATCTGGGACTTGATCTCTACGATGAGAAAGAAAGCGGTAAATTCGAGCGCTTACGGGAGATATGTGAGACCATTTATGAGAAACGGGAGAAGGTGCTGGTCTTCACCCAATTCCAGGAGATGACCGGCCCCTTGAGTCGTTTTCTGGCCGGGATCTTTCATCGTCAGGG
>JANZPQ010000184.1:0-4640 GCA_038040945.1 Desulfobulbaceae bacterium
GGGGCCTGCTCCAGAAACTGCCCTGCCGGGGCCATCTACGTCAATCCCGATAACGGTTGCGGCTGTGCACGTTACATTCTCAATAGTTGGTTTGCCAAGCTTACCGGAAAAAAAGCTTCAGCATGCGGATGTTGATCGTCCCTGCTCGAAAAACAAGGGGATACCATGCTTCATTGCCTGCCTGACACCCTCTCATGTCTTGGAAACCAGCTCGGTACTCAGGTATCGCTCACCGGTGTCGGGGAGAATGGTGACAATGGTCTTGCCGTGATTCTCGTCTCTGACTCCCAGTTGCAGGGCGGCCCAGAGCGCAGCCCCTGAAGAGATGCCGCAGAGGAGACCTTCTTCGGCGGCAAGGCGTCTGGCCATCCTCATTGCCTCCTCATTTGAGACAGCAATGATGGTGTCAATAATGGCCCTGTTGAGGATGTCGGGAATAAAACCGGCGCCAATGCCCTGGATTGTATGGGGCCCTGGAGCACCTCCTGAGAGTACGGGCGAATCTGCCGGCTCCACGGCCACGATCTCAATCTCCGGATTTCTGCTCTTCAAGACCTCGCCCACGCCAGTAATCGTGCCGCCGGTGCCTACCCCTGCCACAAAAATATCGACATTGCCGTTACTGGCCGTCCAGATCTCTTCAGCTGTTGTCGCCCGGTGGCTGGCTGGATTGGCCGGATTGGCAAATTGATTGGGCATGAAGCTGTTTTTCTCCTTGCGGGTCAGATCGTTGGCTGCCGCAATGGCGCCGCTCATCCCGGTTGCTGCCGGGGTGAGAACGAGCTCCGCCCCAAGGTGTCTGAGCAGCACCCGTCGCTCCATCGACATGCTCTCGGGCATGGTCAGGATCAGGCGCAATCCCCGTGCCGCGCAGATAAAAGCCAGTCCCAGTCCGGTATTGCCGCTGGTCGGCTCGATAATGGTGGTGTCGTTCTTGATCTGACCGTCCCGGATTCCTGCCTCGATCATGGCGAGTGCGATGCGGTCCTTGACGCTGCCCATGGGGTTTCTCGATTCCTGCTTGACCAGGATGGTGGCCTGACATCCTTGGCTGATTCGGCCCAGGGTGAGCAGCGGGGTGTTGCCGATGGTGGCGGTAACGGATCGCGGATCGTCAAGCATGGGGAGTAACCTCTGTTGTTTTGTCGATCAATGGATGAGGACGTCGCAGGGCTTCACAGGCGCGGCTGATTGATGCAACCATCAATGTTTCTTTTCAGAGAAGATCAACTCAGGTCGTTTGAGCATAACCCTGGTGTCTGGCGGCACGCTTTCGGTGAGCCAGATATTACCGCCTATGATCGAACGTTTGCCGACCACCGTTTCGCCACCCAGGATAATGGCATTGGCGTAGATGATGACCTCATCTTCGATGGTGGGATGTCGTTTGACCTGTTGCAGTGTGAGTCCGGCATCTCTGGGCAGGGATAGGGCGCCAAGAGTGACTCCCTGGTAAAGCCGGACATTAATACCAATAATGGTGGTCTCGCCGATGACCACCCCGGTGCCGTGATCGATAAACAGGCCGGGGCCAATGGTGGCGCCTGGATGGATGTCAATGCCGGTGAGGCTGTGGGCGTGTTCGGTCATGATGCGCGGGATAATCGGCACCTTCAGGAGGAACAGCTCATGGGCCATACGAAAAATGGAGGTGGCCAGCAGGCCGGGATAACTGAAGATCACCTCGTCGGAACTGTTGGTGGCTGGATCACCGTCGAGCGTTGCCCGAATGTCTGCGGCCAGGGTTTCAGTGATCTGCGGCAGGGTCTTGATGAAGGCCAGGGCCAGATGGTGGCCGCGTTCCTCGCAGTGGGTGCAGGCCAAGTTGGTACGCCTGCAGTCATGGCGAATAGCCATGATGATCTGCTCGGTGAGGTGCTCGTAGAGTTCTGTGGCTTTCTGGCCAATGTAATATTCCAGATTGGAGGCATGCAGTTTGGCCTGGGTAAAATAGCCGGGAAAGAGGAGTTGTCTGATCTGATAAATGATGTCAATGATGGTCTGGTGTGAGGGGATGGGCACAGGACCGATGTGGTCAAAGCAGTTTTTTGTCTGCCAGGAGGCGACAAGTTTTTTGACAACTGCCGGGATTTGGTCATGCAGACATACATTGTCGTCATGATCATGGTCGCAGGGCTCAAGAGGGGCTATGGCCTTCTGTTTGTTTTTAGGTGCTGACATGGGGATGCGCCTTCAACAACAGCCTATTTGGCCTTGGGCCCCTGCTTTTCTGAAGTCTCGATCTCTTTTGTAACCTCAGCTATAAGGTCGCTCACAGGCTTACCGTTAGATGCAAGCGCGTTGGGATTGATCGTAAGCAGTTCCTGCCAGGCCTGCAGGCCATCCTGGGATCGGCCAAGGTCAAAGATCAGGACGATACCCTTGTTCAAGCGTGACGTTTCATGCCGGGGATTTGTCTGGATAGCTTTGTCAAAGGACTCTATGGCCTTGTCCGGTTGCTTGTCGAGCCGGTACATGACGCCAAGATCGGTCAGGATATCGGCATTCACGGGTAAGATGGCAAGCGCGCGGGTATAGGCCTCAATTGCTTTTTTGACCTGATTGGTGTCGAAGTAAAGATGGCCAAGTCTGGTCCATGCCTCACCATTGGTCTGATTTTTCTCAACCTCTGCCTCGAGTGCGGTGATGGCCTGGGCCTGCTCATTGTTCAGGGTGATTCCTTGTTGTTGGGGGCCGGCACTGGGCTGGACGGCGGTAGTTTTTGATGAGCCAATCTTGTAAGTGGTAAAAATGGCTCCTATCAGAAATCCTGTCACAAGACTGATGGCGATGGCTATCAGCATGGTCTCTTTTTTTACTGTTTTCTCGGCGGTTGTCATGGCTGCCCCCTGGAGGTGTTTGAAGTTGTTGTGTGAGGAGGAAAAGGCGCTTTTTGTCGGCGCTTTTCGTTTGTGTTATGATGTGACGTTATTGTACAATTGATAAATAGTGAATGAGGTGTAAATATAAGCGAATCCCTATTGTAAAGCAAGGAGGGGTTTTACGTCTCCCACCTAGATCTTGCAATCATTTCATATTCCATCCAGGAGGAACATTTTTTATGAAAGCATTAGAGAAGGATAAAGGGACGCCCCCCATGTTTGCTTGTGACTGTGATAGCGTCTTCTTTCCCACAACTTCTGAGGATATCAAGAAAAATATCCTCCATCACGTCCTGAGCTTTCAGGGTCGTGATCCGCAGCGGGCAGGTGAGAGTGATATCTATAAGGCCCTTGCCTATACTCTGCGCGATATTATGGTAGAAAAATGGATCAAGACCCAGAAGGCCTCGTATGCTAAGGGGAAGAAAAGGGTTTACTACCTCTCCCTCGAGTTTTTGGTAGGTCGTTCTCTGGGTAACAGCATGATCAATCTCGGGATTTATGATGCTGTTACCCAGGCTGTTGAGGAGCTTGGGTTTGACATGGACCTGCTCCGGGAGGAAGAGGAGGACGCAGCCCTGGGTAATGGGGGCCTAGGGCGGTTGGCAGCCTGTTTCATGGATTCCATTGCTACCTTGAAGATTCCGGCCTATGGCTATGGTATCTTGTATGAGTATGGCCTTTTTAACCAGCAGTTGATTGATGGCTATCAGGTGGAAAGTCCTGATAACTGGATGCGTTACGGTAGCCCCTGGGTCTTTGAGCGGGACATGCCTGTTTTTCCGGTCCATTTTTATGGCCGGGTCAGCAGTTATCTGGATGCGGACGGGCACTTTCGGGCCCAGTGGCTGGAGACGGAAGAGGTCATGGCCCTGCCTTGTGATATCCTGGTCCCTGGCTATCAGAATGATCATGTGATCAACATGCGTTTGTGGACGGCCCGCGCCTCCCGGGATCTGGACTTGAGTTTTTTCGGCCGCGGCGATTATATCGGCGCGGTTCAGCACAAAGTGAGTTCCGAGACCATCTCCAAGGTGCTCTATCCGCCGGATCATAACCTGGCAGGCCAGGAGCTGCGGTTGAAACAGCAGTATTTCTTTGTGGCGGCCACCCTGCAGGATATTATGCGTCGCTATAAAAATAAGTATTCTGATTTTAATATGTTCAGTGATATTATTGCCGTGCAGCTGAATGATACCCATCCGGCCATTGCCATTCCTGAACTGATGCGCCTGTTGCTTGATGTCGAGGGACTGAGTTGGGAAAAATCATGGGTGGTCTGCACCAAGACATTTGCCTATACCAATCATACCCTCATGCCGGAGGCCCTGGAAAAATGGTATGTGGGGCTGCTGGAAGAGGTGCTGCCCAGGAATATGGAGATCATCTTTGAGATCAATCGCCGTTTCCTCGAGCTGGTCGCCCTGGCTTATCCTGGCGATGTCGCCAGGCTGCGGTCCATGTCCATTATTGAGGAGGGTGAGGAGAAAATGGTGCGCATGGCCCATCTGGTCATCGTCGGGAGTCATTCGGTAAACGGGGTGGCAGAGCTGCATACCCGCTTGTTGAAGGAGAAGGTCTTTAAGGACTTCCATCAGTTTTTTCCGGGTAAGTTTAACTCCAAGACCAACGGCATTACTCCGAGGCGCTGGCTGCTGAAGGCCAATCCTCAGCTTGCGGATCTGCTTATCAGTAAAATCGGTCCTGACTGGATTACGGATCTCAGTCAGCTGCGGGGGCTGGAGTCATGGGCTGAGG
>JANZPQ010000185.1:0-4345 GCA_038040945.1 Desulfobulbaceae bacterium
TTTTTGCCTCAATTTTCCGTAAATAGGCAGCCCCCTTGGGGAAAGGGGTGGTGGAGCCTCCCCAAAAAGGGAAGTAATAACCAGCCTGAAGAGCAAGCTGTGGTGTCTCCTTATTATGGCGGTCCAATAACGTATAATTGAAAAACCAGAGATATTTACCGAGCACAGCAAGAAATGTCCACAGATAGACATCCTGAGGGCTGGAAAAGGGAACACTTGTGGCTGCAATAAGGAGGAGGATGTAAAAGGCCAATAAATTTCTGATCGGACGTTTTGCGTACCATCTGTCTTTGTTCTGCCTTACCGCCGTATAATATGCGGCAAAAAAGACAAGTACCGCTGCCAGAATCAGGGGTTTAAAGAAAAAGACCGTGGGATAATGCTGCTGGCGAATTGACCAGGGGATCTCTACATTGGGCCAGCTTGCCAGATACAGAGAGGCAAAGGTGGCAATGGTGAGTAACACCGGCCTGAATTGCGGCAGGAAGGTCATCGCCGTCATGAATGCGGTGAGATGCAGCCAGCTGTCGGTACGGAAAGAAAGCCCTGCTGAAAAAAGAGCAAGCAGCAGGATTTTTCCAGGCAGCTTTTGGGAAAAAGCCACAACCTTCGGGTAGGTGTCAAACGGTGGAATGAGCCTGAAATCGGCCAGTCTAGACATGATGTAAATTTTTTATCGCGAGCAGGGAAAGGCGAAGAGAAGGAAGCAAGTCGGTCTTCAGAAATCTCATGCTGTTCTTATAAAAAAGGAGAGTTGGTAAGCTTCCTGCGCCCCCTTCCTCGACAACAGTAGTCGGTCGGAGGGTGAAAGAGGGGCTGTGATAACCAAATATGTCCTATTCTCTCCCTGCATCTTGTGCTGCGATCGAGGTGAAAGCTTCACAATCATCAGACAATCTTCTAATACATAAAAAAATTGACCATAGATGATCTCCCTATGGAAGACAATCTATTTTTCGATAATAAAGGCCAGGTAAAACAGGTTAAGAATATTTCCTGGAATAGAACTTCAACAATGTGATACTCTATTTAAGAATGGGGAAACCACATGATGGATGTTCAGTGAGTATCTTGCCAAGCTGGAGATATCAGAAGCTTTTGAATGATGTGTCAGGTTCACAAACCGAGCGTATGCAGCCGCTCACCAACGTATCGGGAGGAATTGCCATGCCTATTGGAGAACTTTGCAACCGGGCAGTCGTGTTTGCCACCAGAAAAACCAGCATTACAGAGGCCGCAAAACTCATGCGCCAGTATCATGTGGGCGATCTGGTGGTCATGGATCTGGTCAAGGAGGATAAGCGGGTGCCGGTCGGCATCGTCACAGACCGTGACATTGTAATCGAGATCATTGGGGATTCCCTGTCGGTTGATGACTTCACCGTAGGTGATATAATGAGCCAGCAACTTATCAGCGTGCCGGAAACAGCAGGGGTGATTGAAACAATTCGGCTCATGCGTGCCAATGGTATACGCCGTATCCCGGTGATCAATGAAGCGGGAGGGCTTGCAGGCATTATATCGGTAGATGACATGATGGACCTTCTGGCCGAGGAACTGACAGAACTGGCCAGGGTAGCCCCGCGTGAACAGGACCGTGAAGCTCGAACCAGGAGCTGATAAACTGAAATGGCGCTGCTTGAGATAAAAAATCTTTCTTTTCAGGTGGACGGTGCAAAGATCATGGATGATCTCTGCCTGTCAGTTGAGGCCGCAGAGGTTCATGCCCTGCTGGGGACGAACGGCACAGGCAAGAGCACCCTGGCCTATCTCATCCTTGGTTGTGAGGGGTACAGGCCGACCGCAGGCACGATCCTCTTTGACGGACAGGCCATCCATACCTCTGAAATCCATGAACGGGCTCAACTGGGCATTACCATGGCCTGGCAGGAGCCGGTACGGTTTGAAGGCATCTCCGTGGCCCAGTACCTGACCCTGAAAAATAGAGATCTGGATCCGGCCCCTTTTCTGGAGATGGTCGGCCTTGAGCCCGGCCGTTACCTGACGAGGATGGTTGACAGGTCTCTGAGCGGCGGGGAAAGGAAACGGATAGAACTTGCCTCCATCCTGGCCTTGCGTCCCAGGCTTGCGATTTTCGATGAGCCTGACTCCGGCATCGACATGCTCTCCATCCACGACATTATTAATGTGATAACCGCTTGCAAGGAAGGCGGTTCCGCGGTGCTGCTGATTACCCACCGGGAGGAAATTGCCCTGATGGCTGACAGTGCGTAGCAGATCTGCCGGGGCAGGATAGTCTGCTCCGGTGCTCCGGCAAAGGTGGCGGCGTATTACAAATCGCGACAATGTTCGGCCTGTGCAACGGAGGAGTGTGCCGATGACAGCCCTTGACCAATTAATGCAGGCCTTCGGCGATGCCGGTGGTGACCGGGCGGTGCTGGCAGACAGCAACACCGTCCATCTCGTTGCCGACGGCCATACGATCTTGAGTAGTCGTGCGATTGAGGGGGTCGAGGTCGAGGCGCAGGAAACCGCTTCCGGCATCAGCGCCAAAGTTCGGGTGCGGCAAGGAGTTCGCCTTGTAAATCCGGTCCACCTCTGCTTCGGTGTTCTCCACAAAAAAGGGAGTCAACATATCCAGATGGAGGTACACCTGGAAAAGAATGCCGCAGCTTCGTTTATCGCCCACTGCATCTTTCCTGAGGCTGAACAGGTAGTCCATACCATGGATGGGGTGATCGAAATCGGGGAAGGGGCTGAAATGCGCTATGCCGAGACCCACTTCCATGGCATGCATGGAGGGGTTGAGGCCATCCCCAAGGCCGTTGTCAAGGTCGGCAAAAACGGCAGATATATGGGTGAGTTCACACTGATTAACGGACTGGTCGGCAAGCTTGCCATAGATTATGCGGTCCAGGTGGAAGAAAATGGTGTGGTCGAGCTGATGGCAAGGGTCTTCGGCCATGGAAGTGATACGATAGTGATCAAGGAAAAGGTGGTGCTGGCCGGGGAGAACTCCAGGGGGCTGATAAAAACACGGGTTGCGATCGAGGATGAGGCGTCGGCAGAGATAACCGGTATCACGGAAGGCAATGCCGCCGGGGCCAGAGGGCATGTGGACTGCCTGGAGATTGTCAAGGACAAGGCCGTTGCCAGCGCCATTCCAATCGTGCGGGTGACCAATCCATTGGCTAAGGTAACCCATGAGGCAGCCATCGGCAGTGTGGACAAGAGGCAGCTTGAAACACTCATGGTCCATGGACTCTCGCCTGAAGAGGCCGTGGATGTGATTGTGAAGGGCATCCTCAGGTGAAAACGAGGAAAACCAGCTCAGTGCGGGGCATGCCTTCCACAACAAGAAGTTCATCCGGATGCTCACCGCCTCTCTGTACGCCTTCTTGCAAAAAACATGGGGACAAGGGAGCTTAGGCGGATCTTACTCGCGGTTGTCGTCCTTTTCTTTCCCTTTCTTATCAAACTCCTGAAGATTTTTAGCAAAGGCCTGCAAAGTGGCCTCTACCCGTCCGTTGATCGAATTTTCCGGGTACTTGCCTTCATCGTCCCGCTCGCCGGCCTCCATGCCGGTGAGCAGTTCCACCGCCTCGTCCACTGTGTTCACCGCCGTCACGCTGAACTGGCCCTGCTGCATGGCCGCCACCACCTCTTTTTTCAGCATCAGATGACGGATATTGCTGGCCGGGATGATAACGCCCTGCTCGCCATTGAGGCCCCGGTTCTCACAGAGGTCGAAAAAGCCCTCGATCTTTTCGTTGACCCCGCCAATGGCCTGGACCTCGCCCTTCTGGCTCACCGAGCCGGTGATGGCCAGCGTCTGTTTGATCGGCACATCGGCCAGGGAGGAGAGCAGGGTGCAGAGCTCGGCACAAGAGGCGCTGTCGCCCTCCACGCCGCCGTAGGATTGCTCAAAGACCAGGCTGGCCTGGAGGCCGAGCGGGATGGTGCGGGCATAGCGGCTGCTCAAAAAGGAGGAAAGAATCATCACCCCCTTGGAGTGGATGGGGCCGCCCCGCTCCACCTCCCGTTCAATATCGATAATCTTGCCCTTGCCGGGCCTGGTCAGGGCGGTGATCCGGGTCGGGCAGCCAAAGGAGTCATGGCCCAGCATGAGGACGGAGAGGCCGTTTATCTGGCCGACCTTGGCCCCGTCCGTCTCGATATAGTGGATGTTGTGCTCCATGGCCTCGAATAAACGGTCCTTGATCCTGCCGCCCCTCCGTTTGCTGGCACCAATGGCCTTTTCCACATCCGTATCGACAATTGTTGTCTTGTTCTCCTTTTTGGCCAGATAGTCGGCCTCCTGCATCAGGTCGGAAAATTCCCGGATCCGCAGCGACAGTT
Source organism: Desulfobulbaceae bacterium (assembly GCA_038040945.1). Taxonomy (GTDB): domain Bacteria; phylum Desulfobacterota; class Desulfobulbia; order Desulfobulbales; family Desulfocapsaceae; genus UBA2270. Next base: position 4,321 of record JANZPQ010000185.1, read on the forward strand.
TTTCCCGGTCCCCGGCCTGACGGGT
>JANZPQ010000186.1:0-4089 GCA_038040945.1 Desulfobulbaceae bacterium
CCTGCTCCTCGGCCAGGTTTGTAACCGGTACATACACCTTCGCCGACTTGCCCTGCAGAAGCTGGGCCTGTCTGACAACGCTCATTGAGGTTTTCCGCAATTCTGCATGCCGTTGTCTCTGCTGCCTGCGATTAGCATCAAGCAACAGAAGCCCCCGCTGAATTGCCTGCCACACCTCCATGTCCATATTCTTAGGACACCCTTCCCCACCTCCCGACAATTGTTGCAAAGTTTTTTGTGCCAGAACAGAGCCGCTATTCCCGAGAGTTCCGCAGATACTGGCCAGGAGTGTTTTTTTGATATCCGGCGAAAAATACTTCTCGTCCTGCAACAACTCTACCAGGACAGCAACAACCTCTTCATCCACCACTGAGGCCAAGGCCAGAACCACCTTAAACTTCAGTTTTTCACTGATCCGCGGTAGCGCGTCTAGAAGATACTGCTTCTTTTTTTGCGCACTGAGCTTATAGATACAGGACAGGGCCTCACCCTGAACCCGCAAGTCTTCATGGGAAAGAAACAGCTGCACGGCGCTGATATCTTTTTCAACACCTGTTTCACCAAGGAGCCTTATCAGATTACGCTTTCCATACCAGGGCATGGGGTCCTGCAATCGTTCAAGAAGGAGTGGAGACAACATTGAACCCACGCCGGCCAGAATTTTCAACAACCTGATCCGCTCTGCTCTTTTTTTATTTACTAACAAGGCATCCAGCAGAAACTTAATGCCTAAGGGGCCATGCATGACGATCTTCTGACAATGCATCTCCTCAACCGGTTTTTCAAAACAGCGATCCAGATAGGATTGCAGGATGTCTTGATCGACACCCTTATCCTGAACCTGACCCACCAGGCTCCTCACCTCATCAGTTTTCCCTGAGGCCCCGGAGCGAATGGCGTAAAAGAGGGGGAGGATCTTTTCAACCAGATCTTCTTTTCCTGTTTTCTGGGCATGGGTCAGAATATCCTGTAAAATCGTCACAAACCTGGCGCAGGATTCATCGCCATCTTCATTTTTTCTGAGCCAGAGAATAAATGTAGGTGCTAATTTCTCCAGCCACAGCCAGGAACCCAGCGAGACAAGCTTTTCTCCAATCAGACCAAGCCCCTGTCCGGAGCGGAGACGCAAGTCATTATCTTCCAGCTTGAGCCCGCCTACGAGAGTCTGGATAATAGCAGCGGCAACATTCTCTTTTTTATTCACTATGAGCCGCTCAAAGGTAGGCGCCAGGTGCGACAAAATCTCTTTATTTCGCAACCCCTCCAGACTGCCTCGCGCAAGGGCGCTCAATCCTGCCTGCAAGCGCTTACTCTGCCGTTGTTTCTCAGTCAGCCCCATGCTTTCGATAGCATGCAGTTGTCTCCCCTTTACCGTTGTCATCAAATACCGGCAGGTCTCATCAACGAGCATCAGAGATGCTGCATCACTCTGGTTCAGAGATCCAGCAAGCCTCTCCCTTTCCTCTCTCAAGAAATCAACAAGCAAATGAAAGCGTTCCTTATCAATAACAGCAAGAAGAGCGGCGGACAGCGCCTCTCCGAAACGCGCCGCTGAGCTCTGGCAAAGGAGCAAAGACAAGGACTCCTTGTTCAGATTTGCAGCCAGCAAAGAAGCTGTCGCTGCCGCTACTTTGCGAATTCCCTCATCCTTCAGCGCAGCGCTGACATTCTCAAACAACTGATTAAACTCAGGAGACGTTGTATAGACACCTTCACGGTGTAAAGATTGCAGCACAAAACAAACTGCAGCGGCAAGGGTACGAACACCCTTATCGACCTCGCCCAGGTCGCGGCGTATCTTCTCACTCTGCTGAGAGTCCAGTTTGAGTGAAAGAAAAGAGAGGATATCCTCCTGCCGGACTCCTGACGCCATTATCTGGCGCAGAAAATCGGCAAAACTCAGGACAACAGGCTGATTCCGGCCCTCATCTTCGCCGCCATCTGCCAGAAAAACAGCAGCCAGTCCAGCATGTTCCACGAAGGCAACGCTCCCCCCGGACTTTTGAATCTGTTCAGGAGTTGCGGTAAAGAAAGACAAGACCTGCTTAAACCTTTTACGATCAATCCCCTGCGTCAGGGTCATACCTTCGAACCCGGCCTTTTCCAAAGAATCGACAAAGGACAGGGCGGCCAGCTGCTCTCGTCCTTTTTTCTCAAAAAGAGAGTTGTCGAGAGTGGGCACACCTTTATGCAGACCAAAGCAAAGGGCCTCATACAAACGGATATAAGCCTTCAACTCCGAATAGGCCTTCTCTACTGCGTTAAGGACCTGCACGCTCTGCTCAGGATAAAGGCGGAGATTCGTGACAGCCTTGTTGATAGATTTTAAGACCTCTAAAGCATGCTGCTGCCGATCAATGCTTGCCATACAATACCTTGTCTGTTTTTTTCAAACACTCGTGATTAGACACTGTCCCACTCCCTTAGCTCCTTAAATCACCATCCCTCAACCAAGCTACAACATTATTTATTTACATGGGATTAGGTCATTATCCTTTGGCCTATCACAAACAAAGTACAAAAGTCAAGAAATGCGACACGTTATTTAGGAACCAACAAGGAAAATATTTTACTGCTCATTCCTTTACAGCCCCTTGCCTCTCCTGTCTTCTCCAGGTCAGGACCTTGAGCAACAACACTCAACACTTTCGCCTCCCTGATGGTAGAGGACGCAGTCCTACCCGTTGGAGCGATTACGGTACAACAGCAATGACCCCATACTCTGCAAGCATGACAAGGAGTTCAGACAACGGCAGGCCCACCACATTTGAATAAGAGCCCATGATTTCCTTGACCAGAAAAGCCCCCTGCCCCTGGATCCCGTAGGAACCGGCCTTGTCCATCGGCTCGCCGGTTGCCACATACGCCCGGGCCACGCTCTCGGGAAAAGGGCTGAAAACAACGCGGGTAGTCACCGACTGAACGGCAACGACCCCCTCCTGCAGACAGGCGAGACAGATCCCTGTCAGGACCCGATGTTCTTTGCCGGAGAGCTGCATCAGCATGGACACGGCATCTGTATGGTCTCTAGGTTTTCCCAGCACGGAATCAGCAAAAGTGACCACCGTGTCTGCAGCCACAATCCAACTCTCTGGATAGATATCCATAACCGGCCTGGCTTTTTCCACGGCAATCCGTCGGACAAAGCCCTGGGGCTCTTCTTCCGGCAGCAGCCGTTCATCAATATCAGCAGCATGGACACGATAGTCCAGACCAAGATCCTGAAAATAGGCCTGCCTTCTAGGTGACGATGACGCCAGGATTAAAGGCTTACAGGTCTGATAGATGGGTCGCACATTCATCACTTCCTAGGAGTCTGTCGGATTATGCTTATTCGATTTTCATAACTTACTGATATTTAAAGAAATAATAGAAATATTACGTAACTTGCAATTTGTATTATATGTATCAATATCAACATGTTGTCTTTTTTAAATTTGGATAATCCGACAGCCTCCTAGGATCCGGGACGATATTTAGACATTCCGGCTGTTACTGCCGAATAAAGACTTACCCCCTGATCGCATAGCCGCCATCAACCGTGATAACCTGCCCCTGAATCATCGCTGCCAGATGTGAGCAGAGAAACAATGCGGTATCCGCGACATCGTCCGGAGTGGTAAGTCGTCCCAGAGGGGTACGCCGCAGCGCCGTTTCAAGGATCTCGTCCCGATTTGGAAATTTCTTCAAGGCATCCGTGTCCACGGCTCCGGCGCTGATGGTATTCACATTGATCCCCGCCGGCCCGAGCTCCACCGCCAGATGGCGCACCAGAGACTCAAGAGCTGCCTTTGAGGCGCCCACTGTTGTATAATTCTCAATGGCCCTGGTAGCGCCCAGACTAGAGACGGCCAAAACCCGACTGCCTTTACCCATAAGCGGGAAGCCCCTCTGGACCAAAGTTAACAAGGCCCTGGCATTGATATCCATGGCCCAGTCCCAGTGACGCTCGGTAAGCTCCATAACCGGCTTCAAGACACCAGAGGCCGCATTGGAAACCAGGATATCAAGCGAGCCAAATTCCTTGGCAATAACCTCAAACCTCGCCACGACATCAGACTGTTCGGCCACATTCGCCTTAACGAGCAG
>JANZPQ010000187.1:0-3438 GCA_038040945.1 Desulfobulbaceae bacterium
GCATAATCATCCCTCGGGCAGCCTCGACCCCTCGCCCCAGGACCGCCATCTGACCCGCACCCTGTGCCTGCTCTGCTCACTGATGCAGATCCAGCTCCTTGACCACCTGATCATTGGCGATGGCAGCTACTCCTTTGCCGACCATGGACTGATGAGCGAGCTGCAAGAGGAATGCAGGGAACTGACAACGAAACTGTACTGATACGTGTTTACGCGCTGAACGCCGGATACTAATCGCTGATGTCATCCCTTTATATCCACATCCCCTTCTGCCTTTCCAAATGCCCTTACTGCTCCTTTGTCTCCTATCCGGGCATGGACGGGCTGCATCAGCGCTATGCGGCAGCCCTGCTCCGGGAGGCCGAAGAGCTGTACCGGAACACCTCCATTCCACCCCTCTCCACCCTCTTTCTGGGCGGCGGAACCCCTACTCTTCTTGCGGGCAGTGAACTGGCGGAAATTATCATTTGCTGTCAAAGGCTATTTGGCTTTGCAGACCAGGCGGAGATCTCCATTGAGGCCAATCCCAAGACCGTTGATCCGGCAAAACTGACCCTGCTGCGCGAGAGCGGCATCAACAGGCTGTCCATTGGCGTCCAATCCTTCAATGACAGGGAATTACAGTTCCTCGGTCGTCCCCATTCAGCGAGTGACGCCGCAGAGGCTGTGCGGCTGGCACGGGAGGCGGGCTTTGACAATATCAGCTTGGATTTGATGTATGGACTGCCCGGCCAGGATCACACATCCTGGAAACAGACCCTGAAACAGGCCCTCTCCCTTTCACCCAACCATCTCTCCCTCTACGAGCTGACCGTCGAGGAAGGCACCCCCTATCACCGGCAACTGGAGCAGGGGCGGCTTGACCTGCCGGATGAAGACGAGATTGCGGCCATGGATCAACTCACCGCAACACTCTGCCGGCAGGCCGGGCTGGCACAGTATGAAATCTCCAATTACGCCAGAGCGGGACATGAATGTTGTCATAACATCAACTACTGGCAGAACGGCTCCTATCTGGCGCTCGGCGCCGGCGCGGTCGGCTGCCTGGAAGGAGGGAGGCGCCAGCGGAAGATCACTGATCCGCTGCGCTACTGTGAACAGATCGAAGCAGGGCAGTCGGTAGTGCAGGAGGAGGAATGCCTGGAAGAGATGGCATCATTTCGGGAAACAATCATCATGGGATTGCGCATGAACCGCGGGGTATCACGCAAGCAATTACTGAGGCGCTATGAAATAGATCTGCATGACTGCTACGGCGCCACCCTGACGCGGCTTATTGACCAGGGGCTGCTGAAGATGAGCGCAAGCCACCTGCGACTGACGGCCAGAGGCAGGATCTTCGCCAATCAGGTGATGGCCGAACTCGTTTAAGCCGTTGTTAAAAAATAACTGTGACATTACTGCACCGTAACGGCATAAGGGGCTGTAAAGAAATAGATAAGAATGTAATGGTTATTTCTTAACGGCCCCTAAGAAAACACCTGTTTACTTCACCCCTGCCGGCCCTTCTTTTTCTGCCTGCTCCAGGGCGCTGAAGTTCAAGGTGACATGCACCGTGAACAGGGGAAAAATCAGGGCCATAAGAAAAATATTCAGGACAGGGATCAAACTGACCACCGCGGGAATAACACCCAGACGAAAGGCAGAAGCGCTGTGGCCGCGCAACCAGCCAAGTTTACGCCCCAGACTCCAGCGACGGCGGGAGGTCGGATAATCAAGGAACATGAGGGCCGAATAATAGGTGTAGAGCAAAAAGACAATGACCTGACCAAGGAGCGGAATAAAACTCACCATCAAGGCCGCCACGGTGACCACCAGTCCAAAGGCACCGATCTTCAACCCTTCCAGGATATCAGCCGCTATCCCCTTGAGGGTAAAGGCCGCATCTTCTTCAAAGGCCTTCCCTGCCTGTTTTTTTTCAGTAGCGCTACTCAAAAAGACATAACCGGGCGCACTGAGGGTATAGGCCAGCATAAAGGCGAGATAAAAGGCCACCACACGGGAGATAATAACAAAAGTCCATTTCATAACCAGCCAGCCAAGGTGTTTCATCCAGCCCCAGATTCCCACGGCCTCAGGCGCCTGCTGAAAAAAACCGGCTGTCTGGGCATCGACATAACCCACGACCAGCAGATAGCCGCCCCAGGTGAGCCCGAAGGTCAGAACGACCAGCAAGACACTCCAGCCAAGAAGTTTCTTGCTGCGGAAGAGAAAGACAAGAGAAGACCAGAGAGGAATCCATTTGACAGGGGTCTGATGGAAGGGCATACTGATAAAAGATGAATACATGATGATGTCCTTTTTTCCGTAAAAAAAAATTCGTAATTCGTAATTCGTAATTCGTAATTGTTCTATGAATATAGCAAAAAAGAAAGAAAAAACAGTCTTTATCTGTCAGGAATGCGGCTATCAGAGCCTCAAATGGCTGGGCCGCTGTTCCCAGTGTGGAGCCTGGGAATCTCTGGTCGAGGAGCTGATTGTCCCCACCCGTTCAGGGGCGCGGCCAAGCCTCAGCTCCAAACCTGTTCCCCTGCACCTGGCCCCGGACAGCGACGAAGAACGGATTCCAACCGGTATTGACGAGCTCGACCGGGTGCTGGGCGGCGGCATTGTTCCGGGCTCGGTGGTGCTCATCGGCGGTGATCCAGGGATCGGCAAGTCTACCCTCCTCCTGCATCTGCTGGCCGCCATTGCCAGACAGGATCGGCGTGTCCTCTATGTCTCAGGCGAGGAATCTCCCCACCAGATCAAACTCCGCGCCCGGCGGCTTGACGCCATGCACCCCGAAGAGTACCTGGCCTGCGAAAACAGGGTGGAGGCCATCATCGCCATGGCCTGCGAGATGCGGCCGGCCCTGTTGGCCATCGATTCCATCCAGACCCTGGTCTGCGATGATTTCCCCTCGGCAGCCGGGTCAGTGACACAGGTAAGGGAGTCTGCGGCCCGCATCCTGACCATGGCCAAGCAGGAGAATATCCCGACCATCCTCGTTGGCCATGTGACCAAAGACGGCTCCCTGGCCGGGCCAAAGGTGCTGGAGCACATGGTGGACACGGTGCTCTATTTTGAGGGTGACCGCAACCATGCCTTCCGCATCCTGCGCACCGTCAAGAATCGTTTTGGCTCGACCAACGAGATCGGGGTCTTTGAGATGAAGGAAGAGGGCCTGGTGCAGGTGAGCAACCCCTCCGAGATCTTTTTAGCAGAACGCCCCCTTGACGTCCCTGGATCCGTAGTTCTGCCGAGCATTGAAGGCACCCGGCCAATCCTGGTTGAGGTACAGGCGCTCGTCAGCCCAACCAATCTGGGTACAGCCAGACGAACCGCCATCGGGGCAGATCCCCAGCGCCTGGCCCTGCTCTGCGCCGTTCTTGAAAAAAAGGCGGGTCACAACCTATACTCCCAACAAATCATTATAAATATAGCCGGAGGCATCAG
>JANZPQ010000188.1:0-5888 GCA_038040945.1 Desulfobulbaceae bacterium
ACATCGCCGGCGGTATCCTCTTTCAGAAAGGCGGGGGAGGTGCAGTCCCAGGCGGTGTAGCCGCGGGCCTCAAAGGTCACGCGCAGACCGCCGCTTGGGAAGGAGGAGGCGTCCGGCTCGCCCTGGATCAGCTGCTTGCCGGAAAACTCCATGATCACTCCACCGTCATCAGTAGGGGCGATAAAGGAATCGTGCTTCTCGGCGGTGGTCCCGGTCAACGGCTGAAACCAGTGGGTGTAATGGCTGGCACCTTTTTCAATGGCCCAATCCTTCATGGCATTGGCCACTACTGAGGCAACCTCGGGGGCCAGGGCAACACCGGTATCGATGGTCTTGCGCAGGGCCTTGTAGGTATCCTTGGGCAGACGCTCTTTCATCACGCGGTCGTTAAAAACATTGGCCCCGAACAACTCCGGCACGGGGCTAGCATTCTGGCCATAACCACTGTCACAACAGCAATTTGGATTATCACACATTCGTTGTTCCTCCTGATCTTTTTGAATCATGATTTTTAGAGACCGTTATGAAGCAAGCAAGGTCTTTTTCTTGCTTGCTTCATCTACGGCCTCTTATGCCGCACCCAAGAAACAGCAATCTTTACCGCTGTTTCTTGGTGTGGCGTCTGGCAAGTCACATCTGCCGGCGATTATACAAGGAGCCGTAACGAAAGAGTTTGAGTGAATTTAGTTATTTCGTAACAGCTCGATATGCCGTTTTTTAACATCCAGATGACCCTGCTCCTTTTTTCATAGTGGCCTGAAGGGAGGCTTGGTTTTTCTGGCTGCGAAATAATCCGTCAGGATTCTGGCATGATCGAAGACCAGATCAGGGAGATTCTCTTCTGAGAATAATCCGGCCTCTGCTGCATCATCCCCTGCTGTGGGTTTGTTGCTGGCCTGGCCGATAAAGACGGTTGAGGCCGTATGCTGCCGTGGATCACGGCCCGGATCCGAATAGGTGTGTAACTGGGTCAGATTCTGCACCGCAAGGCCGGTCTCTTCAACTGCTTCCCGCAGCGCCGCATTCTCGTATGACTCGCCATAATCGACAAACCCGCCCGGCAAGGCCCAGCCGTATGGCGGGTTTTGTCGTTTGATGAGCACGATCTCCTCTCCAACCTCAATGATGATATCGACGGTGGGGACCGGATTGCGGAAAACGGGGATCTCGGCGTGGCAGCGGGGACAGTTCATGGGCTTGCGCTGTTGTTAAAAACAATAACTAGAATACATGCAGTCTATAACAAAATGAATAAACTCTATAGGAGTTGTTTTGTAATGGCTCTCTTGCATTCTTACTGCCAGACGCCACTCAAAGAAACAGCCGTAAAAGATTGGCTGTTTCTTTGAAGCGGCATTAGGTGCCGTAAAAGGATTGAGCAACAAGAGATTTGCTCAATTTCTTAACGGGCACCTAAAAGGCCAGCAAGGCGTGAATCTCCTGCCAACTTCCCACGCTTTGCAGGCCATGTTTTCCCTGATTCCAGGGCTGAGAAAAGACAAAGGGGGTGATCGCTGCATCTGCAAGGTGCAGGCAGGTCTCGGCCCTGTCGTCCACAAAATAGCGCAACTTGTGCTCGTGGATATAACGCGCCTTGTCATCGTGAGACCCCATGGCCACGAGTCGAATATGGGCGCAGGCCCGGGCGGGAAAGAAGTGTTCCAGCCATTCTTCAACGGGGCGTTGCAGGGAGCGGGCGGTGATGATGGTCACCGGTGCGGAGGCGGTCATCTCTGTGATCACCTCCACGGCCCCTTCCATGGGTTGCAGGCCGCTTGCCAGCGAATCGCGGAGAATGGCTTCAAAGATCCTTTCTACCACGGGGACGGGGATATCCAGACACTCTTCAACCTGAAAGGTGGTAATGTCATCCAGGGTGAAGGAGCAGAAGGCGTGTTCCTCGCAGGCTAGACGGATAAAGGCCTCAGCCGTATCGGCAATGACGCCGTCCAGGTCAAAACCAATCTCTTTGCTCTGTATCTTCATAGTGTCTTATCCCTGCTGTATTCCTTTTCCATCTTCTTTATCTGTTCCACCACCTCTTCGTTGAATGGGGTGGCGATGCCAAGCCTTTCCCCTTCTCTGACCACTGCACCGTTGATGGAGTCAATCTCGGTCGCCCGCATGCGGCGCCGGTCCTGGAGCATGGAGGAGATGTTTCTGGCCGTGCTTTTACAGACCCCAAGGGTCGCCTGCACCGGATCGGTGGTGATTGTAATGCCGCAGGCCCTGGCGACCGTCTCTGTCTCCCTGACAATGTTTTTCAGTCTGCCGCGGGCGGCACAGGAGGTGAGGAGTTGGCCGTTGGTCCGGTTGTAGAGGGCTGTGAGCGGGTTGATCCCGGCGTTGATGAACAGTTTGGCCCAGAGCTGACTGCGAATATCCTGAGAGAGAGAGGCGGCAAGACCTGCCTTCTGGAGATTTAGCACAAGCTCTGCCACTTGTCGCTGCTGCAGTTCAGCAGGTCTCTTGAGAAAACCCAACTGGGTTGCGCCTCGGCCCGCATGCAGGACATGGCCGGGCCCCAGCAGGGTCGCACCTTCCGAGCTGCTGGCAAAGACCGGTGTGCTGGGAAGGTTCAGCCGTTCCTGGATATCGAGATGGCCGATGCCGTTTTGCAGAAAGACAAGAAGGGTCTGGGGGGAAAGCAGGGGCTGACAGAACTGCAGGCAGGCATCAAGGTCATACGATTTGACACAGAAGAGAATGATGTCAACCGGTGTGATCGCGAGGGGGGCAGCAGAGACAGGAATCAGGGTTCTCTTCTGATTCACGTCAGTTTCATAGACTATTCCCTCTGTGTTGAGCAGGGCTGCCCGTTCCCGGTTATGGTCAAGGAGCCAGAGGCTGTCTTTTTTGCTCTGTTTTTTTTGGGAAAGCAGAGTGGCGAACAGACAGCCTAAGGCTCCCGGGCCTGCGATGGCAATACGCATTGAAGATAGGGATTTAAATTTTACTTAACGATTTTGGCCTCTTCGACCATGACCACATAACTGTATCCTGAACCAAAATCCTTATTGGCCCTGACAATGCCCTCTATGGTTATGGTCTCTTTGTCTTTTGGCGATTCAGCACTGGTGGTGATGACTAGATCGTGAGTGCTCTTTAAAGGATCACCGGTGCCATCCTGGAGATGAATCCAGTTCATACCCATGATGTTGGGGCTGAATTTAATCACCTTGCCCTGGACACGAATGGTCTTGCCATCAAGTTTGGCGCTGTTGGTAAAGACCTCTTCAACGGTATAGCCATTTTCTCCCGCAGCTTTTTCTACCTTGATTTCATCGAAAGGGGCCATTGCGCCAAGACTGCCGCCTGATTCTGTCATAGTCTGCGCGGCGGCAGGTGGGGTCTCGCCCTGGACTGCGCCGGCGAAGGAATCGGCTCCTGCGGTGCTGCCGGCGTCAGGTTGAGGTGGCTCCTGACCCGCAAGACCGGAAGAAAAAACGACGGCGTCAAAGGTCTTGTTCAATGATTTACTGGTGAAATTGGACATCACCATGCCATCATGATAGGAGATCTCATCGCCCACCTTGACTTCAGATTCAGGAACCGCAACCCATTGCTGGGCATTGCCGGTATCTACGTTCATATAGGTGTATCCACCGGAATTCATGGTCTCCACTACTTTGCCGCTGCGGACATTGCTCTGCTGCGCAGTGTCCGCAGTCGCAGAAGGTGTGTCTGCCGGTGCAGGTGTTTCGGCTGCCTGCTCGGCTGTCTTCTGAATATCGGCGCTTGTCGCGGGGATTATTTTTTCAGCAGTTGTGCTGGGAGTCGTGTCTTCTTTCTGGTTGTCGCAGGCGGGGAGCAAGAGACAGAGGCAGAGCGCTGATTTCAAGAGTTTATGCTTCATTGGGTTCCTCATGGTGAAAGATTATGGTCATTCAGCAAGCAGCGTGATCATAGGTATGATTACTGAATACTGAACACGTTTTTTTCCATTTTAGTCATCTTCGAGTAGAAAAGCAATATATTCAAGGATGGATCTGGCCCAGAGATTATACCCTGTTTCGGTTAAATGAATACCGTCCGCCTGAAAAAAATTCTTTTTAGTACTGAACTTTGTGTAAATATCCAGAAAACAACAGCCGGATTTTAAGGATAATGCCTCTAAGGCACTATTGGCCCCTTTGATTTCTTTTTTGCTCAGCCATGGTATCTGGATCGGAACAAGACTGTTTATGATAACATCTGCCGTTGGATAACAACGGCTCAGGTAGACAACAATCTGTTGCATTGTCCCGGTAAAATTATAATCTTCCATGAGAAGATTATTGGTGCCGGTCATGATCAGTATAATCTGAGGATCAACGACCTGTTCCTGAACCGATGGCAGTCTGTCCAGAAGCCCCTGTGCCGTCTCGCCGGGAATGCTCAAGTTGATGACTGTGAAGTGAGTTATCCGTTCCTGCCAGTTGAAATCGGCCAGAAGGGAATCACCGAGAAAAAGCAATGTGCCCTGTGTCATGTCTGGGTATGAGTGGAAATGAAAAGTTTGAAGGGTTCAGCGCTACAGGGGCTGTTTCTGATTCTCATAAGGTCAGTACATTACCACACGATATAGGCGCTGCCAAAGTTTTTTCCACTGCCCTGAGGTTTCCTCATGCGAAATCATGTCGCTGACGATGGGGACTGGAGGACGACAGCCCCCATCGCTTGAACCTTGACGCTTGTCTCCGGAATCCTTTGCGGGGCCTGCTGCAAGGGAAGAAAATTATACGGCGCATCGAGGCTGGTGTCTATGATCTGATACCAGCTCTCTTTGCTGTTAGCAGGAGTCTGCGGCAGGGTGAAAATGGCATCTCTCTTTCTGTCACCATTGAGCATGATAAAAAAGTGGTCGCTCTGGTCGCTGCCTGTCCTGCCGCCCATGAGGAGAAAGGCCAGGGTATGGCATCCGGCAGACCAGTCCTGTTCACATGGCATGAGTGACTGCCAGATGATTTCATGATTGCCCTCGGAACATTGCACACCCTCCGGGTGTTGAAAGAAGCTGGTCCGCTGAAAGATGGAGTGATTCTTGCGCAGGTCGATACATTGTTTGAAAAAACTGAGCAGCCCCTTGTTTTTTTCGGCAAGATCCCAGTTGAGCCAGTTTATTTCATTATCCTGACACCAGCTGTTATTGTTCCCTTTTTTACTGTGAGCGAATTCGTCGCCGGCGCTGATCATCGGGACTCCCTGGGAGAGCAGCATGATCAGAATCATGCTGCGCATCCGCCGGAAACGCAGATTCTCGATTCTCTTGCTGTGGGTGAGACCTTCAACGCCGCTGTTCCAGCTGATGTTATGGTTGTCGCCGTCACGGTTGTCTTCACCATTTTCCTCATTGTGTTTTTCATTAAAACTGACCAGATCGTAGAGGGTAAATCCATCGTGACTGGTGATGAAGTTGATGGAATTAAAAGGGTGGCGTGAGCTCGACTGGTAGAGGTCGGAGCTGCCGGCAATGCGGGTAGCCAGATTGGCCACACTCTTGTCATGGCCCGCTATGAAGGAGCGGACATCATCGCGGAACCTGCCATTCCATTCGGCCCAGCGGGCATCGGTGGAGAAGGTGCCTACCTGATAGAGGCCGGCGGCGTCCCAGGCCTCGGCAATGATCTTGGTGTCGCGCAGGACCGGGTCTTCGGCGATCATCTCGATCATGGGCGGATTGGCCAGGAGATGTCCCGAGGTGTCCCGTCCCAGGATAGAGGCGAGGTCAAAACGGAAGCCATCAATGTGCATCTCCATGACCCAGTAGCGTAAAGAGTCCCTGATCAGTTCTCTGACGATCGGATGGTTGCAGTTCATGGTGTTGCCGCAGCCGGAAAAATTCAGGTATTCTTTAGTCTCTGGATCGAGCAGATAGTAAATGCGGTTGTCAATGCCCCGGAAACTGC
>JANZPQ010000189.1:0-14265 GCA_038040945.1 Desulfobulbaceae bacterium
CTGGGGATTGGAGTTCTCCTCCTGGACGCTGAAATCCTCTTCGAGAGCCGGATTCTGTTCCAGTTCAGCCTGCAGGGCGTTGCTCAATTCCAGGCGGTTGAGCTGCAGGAGCCTGATGGCCTGACGCAACTGCTGGGTCATTACCAGCTTCTGGCTCAGTTTGAGCTGTTGTCTCAGTTCCAGGGCCATAGTGATTACATGCTGAAGTTTTCGCCCAGGTACATCTTCCTGGCAACTTCACTGGCGATGATGTCGTCGGCCACACCGCTGGTGAGAATCTGGCCGGCGTTCATGATATAGGCAAAGTCACAGACTTTCAGGGTTTCCCGGACGTTGTGGTCGGAGATGAGGACGCCGAGTCCTTTGTCTTTGAGTCCGATGATAATCTTCTGCAGATCGGCGACCGCCAGCGGATCAATGCCGGCAAAGGGTTCGTCGAGGAGGATAAAGTTGGGTCGGGTGGCAAGGGCGCGCATGATCTCCACCCGCCTCCGTTCACCGCCTGAGAGGGCATGGCCCTTGTTGTGGCGCAGATATTCGATTTTAAGATCCGCCATGAGTTCATCGATCCGGTTGTTGATCTCGTTCCTCGGCAGGCCCAGCGGTTCGAGGATGATGCGCACGTTTTCTTCCACGGTCAGTTTTTTGAAGACCGAGGGTTCCTGGGCAAGATAGGAGATGCCTTTCAGGGCCCGTTTGTGGATGGGCAGGGTGGTGATATCCTCGCCATTAAGCAGCACCTGACCGCTGTCGGGCCGGATAAAGCCGGCAATGGTGTAGAAGGAGGTGGTTTTGCCAGCACCATTTGGCCCGAGCAGGCCAACGACAATGCCGGTATTCACCTGCAGGCTGGCGCCATCGACCACGGTGCGGCTGCGATAGCGTTTGACAATGTTTCTGGTTTCAAGCTGGGCCATGAGTGGATGCTATTCAGGGATGATGGTGGCTCTGACCCGGCCGCCTTTTTTTCCGGAAGCGGTATCGGCCTTGGAAGGGACGACCTCGGAGCGGCCTTCATCGAGGTAATAGACAATAGTCTCGCCGGCCACCTGATTCTTTCCCTGCCAGGCCTTGGCGCCTCCAGTGATGATGACCTTTCTCTCCTGAGCCAGATAATCCATCTTGTCTCCGGTTCCCAGCCAGTCGCCCCTGGTGACCTCTACATTGCCTGTACAGTGAATTTTTTTGACCTCCTGCCCCTTGCCCTTGGCAGCCTGACTGTAATAAACGGTCATTTCTTTTGAGCGGATCTGCACATCCGCCTGGGTGGCAAGCACGTTGCCGGAGAAGAGGACGCTGTTTTTCTGTTGGAGTGAGACCATCCGGTCTGCCTCGATGTTGATCGGCGATTTGTCGGCTGACCATGCGGGCGCGGCCAGCAAAAGCAGGCAGAGGAACAGGGCGCGGCTGAAAAGAGGTGGCTTGGTAAAAAGGGGCATAGGCATGAAAATTCCTGTTCAGGTTGAAAACTCTAAAAGACTCGTTAAAGGCGTAATGCAATTATTGAGCCTATGATACTCGGGGCCGGATAAATTGTAAAGGAGCGGCGTGGCAAAAGCGCGTCGAAAGTGGAGAAAGAGTGCTTTACTTAGCATCTGCAAATCAGTACAATGTGAGGGGATATCAGCTTATTTTCAATACGTATTCATGCAATTTCAAGAGTGCTATAACAGATAGAGGATGACAGCAATGAAAGAAGAAAGCATTGAACGTGCCAAGGTGCTCATTGAATCGTTACCCTATATGCAGACCTTTCGTCATAAGACGGTGGTGATCAAGTATGGCGGTCATGCCATGGTTGATGAAAATCTCAAAAAGCAGTTTGCCCTCGATGTGATCCTGATGAAACATATTGGTATCAATCCGGTGATTGTGCACGGCGGCGGGCCGCAGATCAACCTCCTGCTCGATCGTCTGCAGATCAAGCCCAGCTATGTTCAGGGGATGCGGGTGACGGACGGTGAAACCATGGATGTGGTGGAGATGGTGCTGGTGGGTAAGGTCAACAAGGAGATTGTCGGCAATATCAACCATTGCGGGGGCAGGGCAGTAGGTCTTTCCGGGCGGGATGGCGACCTGGTCTGCGCCGAAAAACTGCAAGTGAACAAAAAAACGGATGCCGCGGCCATGGAAAACGCGCCCCCCGAGCTCATTGATCTGGGCCGGGTGGGCCGGGTGACCCGCATCAATGCCGAGATCCTCAGGAGCCTTGAGCGTGACGACTTTATTCCGGTGATTGCCCCGGTGGGTGTGGGCGCGGACGGGCAGGCCTTCAATATCAACGCCGATCTGGTGGCCGGGGCGATTGCAGCCGAGTTGAAGGCCGCCAAGTTGATCCTGCTCACCGATGTGGCCGGGGTCAAGGATCGGCAGGGGTCGCTGATCCATTCCCTGATCAGGGCCGAGATCGAGTCCCTGATCGATAATGAGACCATTGTCGGCGGCATGATCCCCAAAGTGCGTTGTTGCGAAGAGGCCCTGGCGCGTGGAGTGACCAAGGCCCATATCATTGATGGCCGCGTTGAGCATGCCATCCTGCTGGAGATGTTTACCCATGAGGGTGTCGGAACGGAGATTGTGTGATGGGAGAGGCAAATAAGGACATGGCTGAACGAAGCGATCAGGTGTTCATAGGAACCTATAGCCGCTATCCGGCGGCCATGGTCAAGGGGGCCGGCTGTCGATTGACCGATGCGGATGGCAAGGAATACCTGGACTTTCTGGCCGGCATTGCCGTCTGTGGCCTCGGCCATTGCCATCCGGCAGTGACGGCGGCCATCTGCCACCAGGCAGGCGCTCTGGTGCACGTCTCCAATCTCTACTATACCGAGCCGCAGACAGAGCTTGCCGAGATGCTGACGGCGAACTCCTTTGGCGATCGGGTCTTTTTTGCCAACAGCGGCGCCGAGGCCAACGAGGCGGCCATCAAGCTGGCCCGGATCTGGGCGAAAGAAGGTCGCTACGGGATTATCTCCCTGGCAGGCTCCTTTCACGGCCGGACCCTGGCCACGGTTGCCGCCACCGGTCAGCCCAAATTCCACAAGGGATTTGAGCCCATGCCCGATGGCTTTTCCCACGCCCCCTTTGGCGATCTGGTCGTGCTTGATGCCATGATCACCGATCAGACCTGCGCTATCCTCTGTGAACCTCTGCAGGGAGAGGGTGGGGTGCGCCCCCTTGATCGCGAATATCTGCAGGGGTTACGGCGTCTCTGTGATAAGCATGACCTGCTGCTCATCTTTGATGAGATCCAGACGGGTATGGGGCGCACCGGCACCCTTTTTGCCTATGAACAATTGGGGGTGGTCCCCGATATCATGACCCTGGCCAAGGCCCTGGGCAATGGTCTGCCCATCGGGGCCATGGTGACCAGAAAGGAGATCGCCGCCGCCTTTACCCCCGGCACCCATGGAACCACCTTCGGCGGCAATCCTGTGGCCTCGGCGGCGGCAGTTGCTACCATGAAGGTGATGCTTGGAGATGGCTTTCTCGCTGAGGTGTGCGCCAAGGGGGACTATCTGCAGGGGCAGTTGCAGGGGCTGGTCACCCGTTTTCCAGCTCTTGCGACAGGGGCCCGTGGTCTCGGGTTGATCCAGGGACTGGTCTTGACAGAGGCGGCGGTGGAGAAAGGCGGGGCCATTGTCGCCCGGATGTTTGAAAAGGGCTGTCTGATCAATTTTGCCGGTAACGTGGCCCTGCGTTTTCTGCCGCCGCTGATTGTCAGCCGGGAGGAGATTGACCAGATGATTCTGCTTCTGGCGGAGGTTCTGGCAGAGGTTTCAAAGGAGATGTGAGGGCTGAATTTTCCGAGAGTGGGAAATTCTTTGCAAATCATCCTTTTTTTTTGTAGATATTGTCTTTTCCCCATACAAATAAGCATTGGGCTTGGGGGTCGAGCGAATTTGGCAGGAAACTCTTTTCCTGCCTGACAACTGAGACGAATCTTCATGGTAAGGCATCTGCGGTCATTACAGGATTTTACAAAGGACGAACTGGGCGGTTTCATTCAGCGGGCTCTGGAGCTGAAAAAAGAACGTCAGGACGGAGTGGCACATCGCCTGCTTGACGGAAAGACCATTGGTCTGATCTTTGAGAAGCCATCCACCCGAACCAGGGTTTCCTTCGAGGCTGCCATGTATGGCCTGGGCGGCCAAGTGATCTTTCTCTCTGGGCGTGATACCCAGCTTGCCCGTTCCGAGCCCCTGAAAGATATGGCCAGGGTCATGGCCCGCTATGTGGATGGCCTGGTGGTACGGACATTCGGCCAGGAGGTCGTTGATGAGTTGGCCGGCTATTCATCGGTGCCGGTCATCAACGCCTTGTCGGACCTGCATCATCCCTGCCAGATCCTCAGTGACGTTATGACCGTGATTGAGAAGAAAGGTCCCATTGAAAATCTGAAGATTGCCTGGGTTGGAGATGGCAATAACGTGGCCAACTCCTGGATCCAGGCCGCCGAGATCCTTGGTTTCGAGCTGATTCTTGCCTGTCCCGAGGGCTATGATCCTGATCCTGAAATCCTGCACCAGGGGCGCAGCAATGCGGCCAAACCCATTGTCCTGGTGCGCAGTCCGGAACAGGCCGTGTCCGAGGCCGATGTGATCAACGTCGATGTCTGGACCTCTATGGGCCAGGAAGGAGAGGAGGATAAGCGCCTGGCCGCCTTTAGCGGCTATCAGATGAATGACGCCCTGCTCGCCTGTGCTCCGGCCGAGGCCATTGTCCTCCACTGCCTGCCTGCCCATCGTGGCGAAGAGATAACGGAAGAGGTCCTGGAGTCAGAGCGCTGTGTGGCCTTTGACCAGGCAGAAAATAAGATGCACATGCATAAAGCGATTCTTGAAAAATTGATCAGAGGATGAAGATGACGGATGTAAAAAAGATTGTGCTGGCATACTCCGGCGGGCTGGATACCTCAGTGATATTGAAGTGGCTGTCCGAGGAGTATCAGTGTCCTATCGTGGCCTATGCCGCGGACGTGGGTCAGGAAGAGGACTGGGATGCGGTGCGGGCCAAAGGGCTGGCCACCGGCGCTGAAAAGGTGATCATCTCCGATCTGAAGAAAGAATTTGTCGAAGAGTATATCTTCCCGGCCTTTCGCTCCAATGCCATCTATGAGGGTTCATATCTGCTGGGGACCTCCCTGGCCCGGCCGATCATCGCTAAAGAACAGGTACGGATTGCCCATGCCGAGGGCGCTGACGCCGTCAGTCATGGCGCAACCGGCAAGGGTAATGATCAGGTGCGTTTTGAGCTGGCCTATCTGGGGATTGATCCCAGTCTAACCATCATTGCCCCCTGGCGGACCTGGGACCTCAACTCCCGCAAGAAACTGGTAGAGTATGCCAAAGTACATAATATCCCGGTGCCGGTGACCAAGGAAAAACCCTACAGCTCGGATGAGAATCTGCTTCATATCAGCTTCGAGGGCGGCATTCTCGAAGATCCGTGGAACGAGCCGGATGAGGCCATGTTCAAGCTGAGCGTCTCGCCGGAAAAGGCGCCGGATGTTGCCACCTATCTGGAGATCGAGTTTGTAAACGGTGATCCGGTGGCCCTCGACGGGATGAAGATGGAACCACTGCCCCTGTTCATGAGGCTCAACGCACTGGGCGGGGCCAACGGCATCGGCCGTCTCGATCTGGTGGAGAACCGCTTCGTGGGCATGAAGTCGCATGGCGTCTATGAGACCCCGGGCGGTACCATCCTGCGCACGGCCCACCGCGATCTCGAAACCATCACCATGGACCGCGAGGTGATGCGGATCAGGGATTCCCTGGTGGCCCGCTATGCCGAACTGATCTATAACGGTTTCTGGTTCTCCCCCGAGCGGGAGCTGCTGCAGACCACCATGGACGCCACCCAGAAGACGGTGAATGGTACGGTGCGGCTCAAATTGTACAAGGGAAATTGTATGCCGGTCGGCCGCAAGTCCGATCAGTCCCTGTATCAGGAAAGTTTTGCCACCTTTGAGGAGGATCAGGTCTATAATCAGGCCGATGCCGGCGGCTTTATCCGTCTCAATGGTCTGCGTCTGCGCATTCAGGCCATGCAGAAAAAATAGGAAAGAATCTCCTGACTCCCTGATGAATGATTCTATTTTCTCTTTTTAAGAAATGATTACGTACCATAAATTATACTGAATAATGTGGCTGAATGGATTTTGAGATTATTGGAAAAATCTGCCAACCGGAAACATTTGCGCAAGGTTCCGGTATTCGGGAAATAATTCGTCTCCGTAAATTTTATGGAGATGGTCGCTGGCGAAAACGTAAAGGGAAGGCTACTGTTCGTTTATCGGATGGCACAGTGCTGAAGGCTGAAATTCATTGGTATGAAGCGACAGGGATTGGCAAGCGGGAATTCAAGATCAAGCGGTATCTGGAGGAAGAACATGGCTAATTATCATTTCGTTGTTTGTGTTAATAATTCAGGCTATGAAGTATCGTTAGAACCACGTAAACTTTATCAAGTTCTGCCAGACTCAGAGGCTGCGAAACACCATCAAGTGCGCATCATTGATGAATCAGGAGATGATTATTTGTACCCAGAATTACTCTTCCTGGATGTGCCTCAACCGGAATACGTTGCCGAGCAAGTAGCCCATGTCGCCTAATATGTAATACATCGCTCAATTGTATTTTCTCGAACCAATACGGGGAGTTCCCCGTATTGGTTCGAATGATTAAGGTAGAGTACAAGTCTGTCCCGTTTTCCTTTGTGTAACAAAAAAAATTAATAGACAGAATTTGCCTATTACACTGTTGGGTTTTCGATATGAGCGGATGTTGTAATCAAGATTGTTCTCTGGATCGGCTGCGCGAACGGCAACGCGGAACGTTACAAATCGTCCTCGGCATCAATGCCGTAATGTTTTTTGTCCTCGTTGCCGCTGCGCTCTATGGGAAGTCATCCGCCCTATTAGCTGACAGCCTTGATAACCTTGGCGATGCGTTGACATATAGCCTCAGTCTTTATGCGGTTTCAAGAGGCGCTGCCGTCAAAGCCAAAGTCGCCCTGTTCAAGGGTGGGCTTATTCTTCTCGCCGCTTTTGCGGTTGTTGCACAAATAGCTTATAAGCTTGTTGTCCCAAGCGTGCCTGTTTTCGAGGTCATGGGAATATTCAGTCTTCTTGGCTTAGCCGCAAACTCGATTTGCCTTTTTCTCTTGTGGCGCCACCGCCAAGAAGATGTAAATATGAGTTCGGTGTGGGAGTGCTCGCGAAACGACATAGCGTCAAATCTTTCTGTTTTTGTGGCGGCTGGTGCTGTCTGGTTCACCGGCTCCGGTTGGCCAGATATTGTCGTTGCACTGGGACTCGTGTGGCTCCTAATGCGCTCTGCAATTCGCGTTATCGCTTCAGCCAAGGCAGAACTTAATGCAACAACCTAACCATGGCGTTCGAGAGGGACGCGCCAAAAGCGGCGCGCCCCTCAACTTTACGTTAGCCATTGGACGAAAGAATATGAAAAAACAATTATAAGACTTTGCTGTCTTCATTTGTTAAACAAATTAAGGAGTTGAACAATCCATCATTCATAAATCATGAAAAATGGACATTATGTCATGACCTCCAAAATGGCGTTTCAGTTGAATCTACAATAGCAGATGAATCAGACAGGAAGTTGCTTCATAAAATTGGACAACAGTACGGGCTTATTCCATTATGCCCAAATGAAGTTGTCGGCCTCGACTTTTTGGAAGATGGTCAAATTAACTTTGCCGTTGTGGAAACCGTATTTGGAAGATTAGAAATTGAGCCCAAAAAGGCTAACGCCGCAAATACAGCCGACGCTAAAAAACGGCGCGGCTGATTTACGGCGTTAGGCAACAACTATAGTCTAGAGGGAGATCTATACGATGAAGTTCAAGGTGGAACCGAAAAGGATTGACTGGTGGCTTTGGGCGATAACTCTTGTTTTCATAGTTGTTGCAATTACAGGGTGGGTGCCAGGATACTTCATTGTCATGGGAATCAGTGGATTTCAAATTCTCTACATAGGCATGCGCGAAAAAAGCATTACTGCATTTGAAACACAAATACGAATCGTTTACTTTGCTCTCACATTAATTGGCCTCGCAACAATAATACGGTTTCCCTTCTATATTCTTCTGCTTTTAGGGACGATCATGGTTGTATTCTTCGGCAGATGTAGCATAGCTTTTGTACTGCGGTGCATGCCATGGAATAAGAAACACATGATGTGTACCTTGGAGAGCAAATAGAGACGAATAATAAAATGTTGCCTAACGAACAAGGTTAGATTGTGAGAGCGAAGCGAAGCACAATCTAAATTGAACAATCTTGATCCTGAATAGTTATTTGAGAAGAGCAAAAAAGCTCAATAAAATATAAAATCAATACGAGAAGAAGAGCTTTCCATGTCAGAGAAACTTCTGGTCGGGCGTTTGGGGGGGGCGACAGCCGCCTCGGTTGAGGCCTTTACCGCCTCCATTCATTATGATTCCCGACTCTACAAATACGATATTGCCGGCAGCCGCGCCCATGCGACCATGCTGGCCTCCCATGGTCTGCTTTCCGCTGTAGAGCTGGAGTCCATTGTTGCAGGCCTTGCAGCCATCGAGGCCGAGATTGAGGGAGGGACCTTTGAGTTCAGGCAGGAGCTGGAAGATATTCACATGAATATCGAAAAGTCTCTGGTGGATCGGATCGGCGCGGCCGGTGCCAGGTTGCACAGCGCCCGCAGCCGCAATGATCAGGTTGCTCTCGACCTGCGCCTCTATCTGCGCGATGAGTGTGACCGGCTCATGGAGCTGCTGGATGATGTACGACGGGCCTTTGTGGTCCTGGCCCGCACCTACCTGGGCCAGGTGATGCCCGGCTACACCCATCTGCAGCGGGCCCAGCCGGTGCTGATCTCGCACCATATGCTCGCTTATTTCGAGATGTTCGGCCGCGACAGGGAACGTCTGGTCGACTGCCGCAAGCGCATCAATGTCATGCCGTTAGGGGCCGCTGCCCTGGCTGGAACAGGTCTGCCCATCGACCGCCAGCAAGTGGCGGATCTCCTCGGCTTTGCCTCCATTACCGCCAACTCCATGGATACCACCGGAGACAGGGATTTTGCCATCGAGTTTGTCAGTTGCTGCACCCTGATTCAGCTCCATCTCTCCCGGCTCTCTGAGGAGCTGGTGATCTGGTCCACTCAGGAGTTTTCCTTTGTCGATATTGCCGATCGCTTCTGTACCGGCTCATCCATCATGCCGCAGAAGAAAAACCCGGATATTCCTGAGCTTATCCGCGGCAAGACCGGACGGGTGGTTGGCAGTCTCATGGCCCTGTGTACCTTGTTGAAAGGTCTGCCCCTCACCTATAACCGTGATCTGCAGGAAGACAAGGAGCCGGTCTTTGATGCGGTGGATACGGTTTCGGCATCCTTGGCCATTACCGCCGAACTGCTGGCCAACCTTGCCTTCAACACCGTCCGCATGGAAGCGGCGACCAGGACCGGTTTCATGACGGCCACTGACCTTGCCGATTATCTGGTCTTGAAAAATGTTCCCTTTCGCGAGGCCCATGGTATTGTCGGCCGGGTGGTGGCCTTTTGTATTGGTAAGGGCTGTGAACTCACCGATCTGACGGTGGAGGAAATGGGCCAATTTTCTCCGGTGATCGGCAAAGATGTGTTTGAGGTGTTGAGTGTGCAGGGTTCTGTCAACAGCCGTATCTCAGTCGGCGGGACAGGTCTCCAGCGCGTGGAAGAGGCTCTTGAGCTGGCTGAACATACAATAGGAATATGATTATGAAAATTACTTATGGGGCACATCGTGTAGGGGCGTTGTTGCTTGTAGGGACATTGTTTTTTGGGGGCTGCGGATATAAAACATTACCGGTACCTCCTGAAACCATTGTACCCAAGGCCATTGAGGATCTGCGTTATTCCGTGGATGAAAAGGGTGTTACCCTGAGCTGGTCCTATCCCCTTGAGACCATCATGGGTACCGATCTTACCGATATCGCCTCCTTTGATCTTTATCGGGCGGTGGTCGCACTCGACAGCTATTGCGCCAGCTGTCCCATTCCCTTTGGTGAGCCCATTGTCATCCCGGGCGGAGTGATTGGCGGGGATGGCAGACGTAAAGGGACGTATGAGAGTGCACTCCTGCGTTCTGGAGAAAAATATTTTTTCAAGGTACGTTCACGTACCAGTTGGTGGGCGACAAGCGCCGATTCCAATATTGTTACCTTCGTCTGGCATATGCCGGCCAAGGCGCCGGAGGGCTTACAGGCGACCGGGGGCGATCGCTCGGTCCGTCTGCAATGGCAGCCGGCGACTCAATTGATGGATGGACAGCAGCTTGATATGCCAGTGTTCTATCAGGTGTTGCGAAGTCATGATGGTAAGACCTTTGAAGAGATTGCTACTTCTGGCACCGGAACAAGCTTTACTGATTCTTCGCTGCAGAATGGTCAGAACTATTTTTACAAGGTGCAGTCAGTCCTGCAGGTTGATGGAAATAGTGTAGGCGGCGATATGAGTGAGATTGCAACGGCGATACCGGTGGATTTGACTGCGCCGGAATCACCAACTGGCGTTACTGTCGTTGCCACCGGCAAAGGGTTTAAGGTCTTCTGGAACAAGGTCACAGCCAGTGACCTTCAAGGCTATCACGTCTATCGTCGTGCAACGGATCAGAAGAAGAAAGAACGCATTGCTGATGTCCCGGCAATCTATACCATTTTTGAGGACAATACTGTTTCAGCCGAGGGGGCGTATTATTATTCTGTCACGGCCTATGACAGTATGGCGCCGGCAAATGAGAGCAAACCCTCTGCAGAGGCAACGGTTCGTCACTAGTAGTTCGTTTCACAGAAACAGTTACAATTTGAGCGGCATTTGCTATAATCACCTCAAATCATCAATGGAGGCAATTATGGCACGAAAAACAGAGCGAATACCACTGGCGTTATCCGATGAAAATAAAAAAATGCTTACCGAGCTTTCTGGGTCTAGGACGTCCCCTGCACGAGAAGTTGAGCGTGCCAAAATTTTGCTTCTGTACGCCAATAGTTTTGCTATTAGCCAGATTAGTCGAGAGGTCGGAGTCAGCAGACCGGCTATCTATAAATGTATCGACAAAGCTCTTGCAGCCGGAGTTCATGCTGGACTAAAAGACTCCTTCCATAGCCCTAAAGAACCGGAGATTCAAAAGGATGCCAAGGCATGGGTTATTAGCGTGGCATGCACGAAGCCCAAAGATTACGGCCTCGCGGCCGAATTATGGACCATATCGGCACTTGCGCTTTATGTAGCAAGTCATGCGGCAGAAGCCGGGTTTCCGCGCCTGAGCAAAGCTGTCAAGGCCACGGTTTGGCGTATTTTAAACGAACACGACATCAAACCTCATCGGATTCGTTATTATCTTGAAAAGCGCGATCCTGAATTCGAGAGAAAGATGCAGGAAGTACTCATGGTCTATCAGGATGTTTCGTTGTTTCCGGCTGGTGCCACCGATGACACTAGGTTAACTCCTATCTACACAGTCAGCGTTGACGAAAAACCAGGTGTGCAAGCTATTGGACTGACGGCCCCTGACCTTCCACCAGTTCCAGGAAAGGAATCGTCTATTTCACGAGATTATGAGTACGTCCGCCACGGCACTTTGTCCATTATTGCGGCACTCGATCTGCATACGGGTGAAATAATAGCCAATGTTGAGCCAAGACATCGAAGCTGTGAGTTTATTGATCTTCTCAAGCGACTTGACTCGCACTACCCCTCTAAGGCGATCATCCGCGTAGTGTTGGACAACCACTCTGCTCACATTTCAAAGGAAACTATGGGGTATCTGGCCACACGTCCCGGCAGGTTTGAGTATGTTCATACCCCCAAACATGGTTCTTGGCTCAACTTGGTTGAGTGTGCATTTTCGAAGATGGCTCGTACGTTCTTACGCCATATTCGTGTTACCTCAAAGGACGAGTTGAAAGAGCGGATCCTGAAAGGGATTGCTGAAATCAATGAGGCGCCTGTTCCATTCCGTTGGAAGAAATTTGACCTGGGACTTGCATGATATGTTAATGTTTTCATGAATCGAACTACTAGAAGCTGAACTTTAAACTTTTAATTTTTACCTTTCACCTTTTTGAGGTTGTTTTGAATCATTTTGTCTCAAAAAACGGGGAGCTCTTCTGTGAGCAGGTGGCCGTGGCAGACATTGCCAGGGAAGTTGGAACCCCTTTCTATCTCTACTCCAAAGCGACCCTGACACGTCACTTTCAGGCCTTTGATTCTGCCTTTGCCGGTATTGATCATCTGACCTGTTTTGCAGTCAAGGCCTGTTCTAATATCGCCATCCTCAATCTTTTTTCAGGTCTCGGCGGCGGTGCCGATATCGTGTCGGGCGGCGAGCTGTACCGCGCCCTGACTGCCGGTGTTGACCCAAAAAGGATCATCTATTCAGGGGTGGGCAAGACCGAACAGGAACTGCATTATGCACTCGAGGCTGGAATCCTGCTTTTTAATGTGGAATCCGCCCAGGAGCTTGAACGTCTGCAGCGAGTGGCGGCAGCAAAAGGGGTCAAGGCCCCTGTTTCATTCCGCGTCAATCCTGATGTCGATCCTCAGACTCATGCCTATATCTCCACCGGTCTGGCCAAGAATAAATTCGGCATTCCCATCGATGAAGCACTCGAGCTCTTTGTCCGGGCAAAGGTAATGGAGAATATAGCGGTCAAAGGGGTGAGCTGCCATATCGGTTCGCAGTTAACCCTGATCTCACCTTTTATCGAGTCGTTGCGCAAGGTGAAGGACTTTGTGACGAGACTCGCTGCCAAGGGTATTGTTGTAGACTTTATCGATCTGGGTGGCGGTGTAGGGATAACCTATGATGCGGAAGAGCCGCCCCATCCCCGCGACTATGCCGAGGCGATCAAGGAGGAGTTGCAGGGGGTTACGGCGACGCTGATTCTTGAACCTGGTCGGGTCATTGTCGGCAATGCGGCCATTCTGGTGACCGAGGTGCAATATACCAAGACCAATCGCAGGGCAGGGACGAAGAGCGACCAGGGCGTTGATCTAGTGAAGAATTTTGTGGTAGTTGATGCAGCCATGAATGACCTGGCGCGGCCAAGTCTCTATGGTGCCTATCATGCCATTGTGCCCGTTCAGGAGAAGGGTGCAGAACGTGAGGTGGTGGATATTGTGGGACCCATCTGTGAGACGGGAGATTTTCTGGCCAAGGATCGGGAACTGCCACGGGTGGAGCAGGGTGATCTTCTGGCGGTGATGAGTGCCGGGGCCTATGGCTTCAGTATGTCATCCAACTACAACTCACGGCCCAGGGTGGCTGAGGTGCTGGTTGATGGCAGCAGCTACGAGGTTATCCGCAGTCGGGAGACATTTGAGTCTCTTGTGCAAGGTGAGACTATTCCGAGCGGCGTCCGACATGGCCATTAATTTTCCGCTTCCCTTTAGCAAGATGAGTGGTGCGGGCAATGATTTTATTATCATTGATCATCGTGCCGCGCTGATTCCAGAACATGATCAGCCAGAGTTTGCCAAAAAAGTGTGTCGACGGATGTTTTCCGTGGGGGCCGATGGCCTGATCCTTCTTGAAAACTCTGCTGTGGCTGATTTTAGCTGGCGCTTTTACAACGGTGACGGTTCGGTGGCGGAGATGTGTGGTAACGGAGCCCGTTGCGCGGCGCGTTTTGCTTATACAAAAGGGATAGCCGGTCCTCGTATGTCTTTTGAGACCCTGGCTGGTATTATTGAGGCCGAGATCTGTGGCGAGGATGACAGTGTACGCCTGCGGATGACAGCCCCTTTTGATTTCAGGACTGCTCTGCCGATTGTCCTTGATGGCCAGGAAAAATTGCTCTCCTTTGTGAACAGCGGCGTACCCCATGCCGTGCTTTTTATGGAGGAAGAAGAGAATGTTCCGGTGAGAGAGTGGGGCAGGATCGTTCGTTTTCATCCCCTGTTCCAGCCTGCCGGCACCAATGTCAATTATGTGCAGAAAATTGCGGAGAATACCATTCGTGTTCGTACCTATGAACGTGGCGTAGAGGATGAAACCATGGCCTGTGGCACTGGGGCTGTGGCATCCGCGATCTTTGCGGCCACTTACGGGCTGGTCCAGTCGCCGGTGGCAGTGACCACTTCGGGAGGTGATCGACTGACTATTTTCTTTGATCTGCAGGATGGACCGCAGGCGGAGAATGTCTTTCTCCAGGGTCCGGCCAGAATTATCTATGAAGGGAATCTGACGGCGGAGGCATTGCTCTGAGCCGCCGCTTAC
>JANZPQ010000190.1:0-5502 GCA_038040945.1 Desulfobulbaceae bacterium
GGGGTAAAAAAAGAGCAGGACATACTGGCCGCGCAGACTGGAGAGGGAAAATGCCTCATTAAAAGAATTATCCGGCATTACTGCAATGGCGGTAAAATCAGGGGCTTCGCTGGTTACAAGTGGGTTCATAATGTTTTTTCCTTATTTAATTAACTGAGCTTTCACATTCTCGAAAAAAATCTTCAAAAAATTCCATCACCACTGCAAGAGGCCCTTGCTCAACCATTCATGGCCGACCGGCCCTCAGCGGTAATACCACACTTGCAGCGCACCGTACTGTCGACATAACCTTTTTTCTTAAGATCTGTAATCTTGGAACTGACCACCTTGGAATCAAGACCCGTAGCGGCCGCAATGTCTTTGGCAGCACAGGGGCCATCACAAACGGCCATGGCCTGCAAAATCTTTTTCTGCTCATCGGTAAGTATTTCTTTGGCGCATCCACATCCCATAGCCTTATCTCCTTCTTTCACGCTGTTTTTTTCTGACATCCAGGACACAGTCCAACAAATTCCACCCTGCATCCTGTTATAATATACCCATCCATCACCCCATGTGAAGGATAATTTTCCTTTTTGCTTTCTATACCGACATTATCTATTCTGTGACAGAGCACACACAGAACATGATCATGACCTGACACATCACTGTCAAAACACTTCTGACGCCCCCCCACCTCCAGTCTGGTAATCATTCCGGCCTCAGAGAGGAACTCAAGATTACGGTAAACCGTGGCCAGACTTATCTTTGGCATTTTTTTTCTTACAATCGTGTAGAGCTCATCAGCAGTCAGATGCTGTTTTCTTTTTTGTAATTCCTCAAGAATTATTTGCCGCTGGCTGGTCATTCGTAATGGCACACTCGCTCCTTTTCGATAATGAATACTATTGGTAACTAGTAATTATTATCAAGTCAAGTATTACTTTGAGAGAGTGCCTTCCCTTTTCACTTACGGATGAGTGTCGGGTCACGCAGCGAACACACCACCCTCGCCCTCCCAATTGCCATCACGCCATAAAAAGCCGTGAGAAAATATTCCAAAAAACATTGGCTATTTCGTAATGGCAGCCAAGATGGTATAAAAGATTCTCATCAAAATACTCGCCGCCTACGCTTACGAGATAATCCATATATGAACAAAATAATTGAAGTCATACACCTCAGTAAGGTTTTTGGAGATAACAGAGCGGTACACGACGCCTCTTTTTCCGTCAAAGAGGGCATCTGTTTTGGCCTGCTGGGCCCCAATGGCGCTGGCAAGAGTACCACTATGGAGATCGTCGAGGATATTATTGGTGCCAGCAGTGGCGAGATCCTCTACAAAGGGCAGCCCAGAAGCGCCTCCTTCCGCGAAGAGATTGGTATCCAGTTCCAGCACACCTCACTGCTCAATTTTCTCTCGGTGGAAGAGACCCTGCTCTCCTTCCACAAACTGTATCAGCGACCTGAAGATATGGGCCTCCTGATCGAGCGTTGCGACCTTACTCCCATCTTAAAAAGACGAAACGATCAACTCTCCGGAGGCCAGCTGCAACGCCTGATGCTGGCCCTGGCTCTTGTCAACCGACCGCGCCTGGTCTTCCTCGATGAGCCTTCGACCGGACTTGATCCGCAATCGCGACGAAATTTATGGGATATCGTCCGCCAGATCAAGGAAGAAGGAAAGACCATCATCATGACCACCCACTCCATGGAAGAGGCGGAATACCTCTGCGACGAGGTGGCGATCATGGATATGGGCAGCATCATTGCCTGGGATACCCCGACCCGGCTGATCCAGAGCCATTGCCAGGGCAACTCCATTCTCCTGCCCGAGTCAGCCTTTAAAATGAGCCTGGATACCCTGCCCTTTGTCTGGAAGCGGCGCGACAAGACCATTGTCCTGGAAACCGCCCATATCCATGAAGGACTGAACAAATTACTGCACCTCGATATCGACCTGACCGACATGGCGATCCACTCGTCCAACCTCGAAGATGTTTTTTTATGTCTGACCGGCAAAGGGCTGCGGGATTAAACGCGGATCTCCCGCCGAGACATTGAGGAATCTTTTTTACCCGCAGGCCGTGGAGAGAGTCAAAGCGACCTTCTCCATGCTTCAGTATCTTTGAAAAAGAACTTTACAAATCAATTATTCATACTAAATTTTTACAAAAATTCTGCCATGAACTTCAAACGCATGTGGGCCATGTTTACGGCCAGAAATCACGAATTTTTCCGAGACCGGGCCGCATTCGGCTGGAATTTTGCCTTTCCCTTCCTGATTATTGTCGGCTTTGGTCTCATTTTTGGAGGCAAGGAGCATCAACAGTTCAAGATTGGCCTCTTTACGAATACGCCCCAGATACTGGGAACGGAAAGCACGGTACCCCTTGCTTTTCAACAGGGGAAATATCTGCAGTTCATTGATTTTTCCAGTCAGGCAGAGGGCGAACAGAAACTGCAGCATCACAAGATTGATCTGCTGCTCGACAGCCAGTCCCCGGAACACCACTACTGGATCAATGATTCTTCCCCCAACGGCTACATTACGGAACAGATATTCCTCGCCTCCCTGGTAAAAAACGGTGAGGGACTGGCCAAGAAACAGATTGTCAAGGGGGTGCAGATCCGTTATATCGACTGGCTCTTCCCCGGAATCCTTGGCATGAACATGATGTTTTCCGCCCTCTGGGGGGTCGGCTATGTGGTGGTACGCTATCGTAAAAACGGAGCCCTGAAACGACTCAAGGCCACACCTCTCACCCCCTTGGAGTACCTGAGCGCCCAGATGTTTTCCCGCATCTTTCTTATCATGTTCACCATTATCGTGGTCTGGATCGGCTCCGATATGATCTTCCACTTTCAGGTCCACGGCAGCTATCTCGCCCTGGCCCTGATCTTTTTCCTGGGCGGCCTCAGCCTCTGTTCCATGGGCCTGGTCCTGGCTGCCCGCGGCACCAGCGAAGAGTTCACCAGCGGCATCCTCAACTTCATCTCCTGGCCGATGATGTTTCTCTCAGAGGTGTGGTTTTCCCTCGAAGGCTCTCCAGCCTGGATTCAGGGTATCGCCAAGATCTTCCCCCTGACCCATTTGCTGACCGGGGCGCGCAAGATCATGAATGACGGGGCCACGCTTGTTGATGTCCAGAGCGAGTGCCTGGTGCTGGTGCTCACCACCCTCATCTCCCTGACCATCGCCGCTCGACTCTTCTCCTGGAATGAATGATGGAGACAACCTTCAGATACCTTGACAGCCACTGCCATCTGACCCAGCAACTCGACCCTGTCATGGAAAGGGCCAAGACAGCTGGTGTTGCCAGGATGCTCTGCAACGCCACCTGTGAAGAAGAGTGGCAGGCGGTGGTCGATCTGGCCGCAAGCAGAGAGGAGATCTTCCCTTTTTTAGGACTCCATCCCTGGTTTGCAGACAGTGCCGGGGCGGGATGGGCAGAGAGACTCATCTCTCTGCTGCAGCGGATTCCGGCAGGAATCGGCGAGTGCGGCCTGGACAAGAGCTGCCGGGCTGATTTCGGAAAACAACAACACATCTTTGCGACCCAGTTGCAGATGGCCTCGGAGCTGAGACGTCCTCTGGTCATCCACTGCGTCAGGGCCTGGGGCAGGCTGCTGGAGCTGCTGGAGGGATGTGCTGGCCCGCTGCCGCCGATGATGATCCATTCATTCAGCGGCTCGATTGAGACCCTGCAGCGCTTGATCAGGCTTGGCTGCTTCATCTCTTTTTCCCCCAGACTGGCCACCGACAGCAAACTGCACCCCTGCTTTCTGGCAACCCCGCTGGCCAGACTGCTCCTGGAGACCGACGGCCAGGGCCGCCCTGCTCCTCACAATGAGCAAAACATGGTTTACGATGAACCGGCTGCCATCCCTCTGCTGTACCAGTCAGCAGCCAGGATGCGCGGCATGGAGCTGCACACATTCTGCCACGAGATATGGAGAAATGGAGAGATTTTCACGGATACACTCCTTCCTCGGTGAGGAAGGATTTCAGCTACTGCAGCAGAGCTTCATCACCATCGTCGGCATCGGCGCGGTGGGCGGGCATGTGGCCGAGGCATTGGCCCGGTCCGGGATCAACCGACTGCGCCTGGTCGACTTTGATATCATCCAGCCATCCAACATCAACCGGCAGATCATGGCCCTCGACACCACCCTGGGCCGCCCCAAGGTCGAGGTGGCACGGGAGCGGATTGCGGCCATCAACCCTGCCTGTCAGGTGGAACCCCTGCAGCTCTTTGCCGGGCAGGAAACTCTGGAGCAGATCCTGACGCCGGCCCCGGACATCCTGATCGATGCCATCGACTCCATGAACCCCAAGGTGCAGCTGTTGACCGAGGCCCACCGACGCCGCATCCCCACCATCTCCTCCATGGGAGCAGCCCTGCGCTCCGATCCCACCCAGATCCGGATCGGTGATCTCATGGACACCAAGAACTGCCCCCTGGCCAGACGTCTGCGTCAAAGGCTCAGACGTGCCGGCGTCGAACGGGGTATCTCCTGTGTCTTTTCCACAGAAGCAGTTACCTACCATTATGATGAACCGGAAGAGCTGCCACAGGCCATGGACGGCCCAGTGTCGCTCGCTCCAGGGATGGATGAAGAGCGATCGTCAGGGCTGGACACCCCTTTTGCCGAGCGGGGACGTCAACGACGCAGCCTGGGGAGTCTTCCCACCCTGACCGGCATTTTCGGTCTTATCATCGCCAATGAAGTGATCCTCAGGCTCAGCAACAAACAGCCCTGAAGCACCTCACAGCATCGTCAGCGGCTGGCCTGAAACAGGCTCTGACCACCCCGCCCCCCCCTTTCCCCATAGCCAAGGCAAAAAAAAATAGTCCCCATCCGTACTTAAAATTTCATTTCCTGGTGATGATGCGCTACAATAAAAGAAAAATCGAGCGACACCAGGCCATCCATTGTTGTCGTCAGGAGATGGTCAGGAATGGAATGATTCTTTCGTAATGACTTCTCAACAGCAGGAAGAGGTCACCATGCAATTCATACTCTCCAGTCAGATTGAACCGGCTCTGGTCTTTCATCTCATGAAGTTTGCCTTTCATATTTTTGAAAAAAAGGTAGCTGAGTTGACGATGGAAGAGTATGCAGAGACATACCTGCAGGCCTGCCAGGAGATGGCCCTGCAGGAAAGGATCCTCCTTTCTGAGGCTGCCTGCGGGGTTGTCATCCCGGAACAAGTGCTTCTCGCAAGCTATTCTTTCCTTCAGGCTGAGCATGGCGGAAGAGAAGACTTCTTCCGCCACCTGCAAAAAAATAACCTGCAGGCAGCTGATTACCTCACTGCCCTGGAGAGTGATCTGCGGGTTGAGGCCATCCTGGCCAGGGTTGCCTTTCAGTCCGAGCCCGTAAGTGCTCAAGAGATTCATGACTCTTATCACAGCCGGCATGATCCATTTTTTTCTCCGGAACAACGCAGAGCCCGTCATATCCTTATCTGCACCAAAAACGAGGACGCACATCTGCCAAAAGAGACGCTCCGGCAGC
>JANZPQ010000191.1:0-4137 GCA_038040945.1 Desulfobulbaceae bacterium
ATTTAAAAGAAGTTACCTTTTTCTATCCACGCCCGCGGAGGAGCCACGCTCCTGCTTTCGGAGCAGAAATCTCTCCGAGAAAAGATTTACCAGAAACAAGGAACGTAAAAGCTTATACACCACCCTTGTGGCATTACTCAAGGAGTAATGTACAACATATTGTGCTTGAGACAGAAAACAAGCGAAACAAACCCTTTAATATTCAAGAAAAAAAGAGAATAAAAAGTGGATAAAAAAATCTTTTTTCTTTCTTGTTTCTTCAAAAGTTTTTTCCTTGCCCAAAAATGTAACATGAGAAACTGACGAGTTTCCTGTAGGCCCTAAGGTGTGAAAATCGCAAACTGGACTGGATCGAAAAAAGAGGCGAGGGGCTGCAAGGAGTACGACAGGAAAACGGATATCACGACGCAGGTGCCACACTTGTACAGACAGCCAAAAACTGAAGGGAATCTCCAAGCATGAGAGATCACTACGGAGTGCGTTATCAAAAAAAGACAGGGTCCAGCCTTGCAGCTATCCCCCTTATTTTACTGGTGGGCGAGGCGGGATTCGGACCCGCGACCTTCGGCTTCGGAGGCCGACACTCTATCCAGCTGAGCTACCCGCCCATATTGCATTACACTCGAGGAAAATAAGAACATCATCTTTAAACTATTTTTCCGACTCGTGCATTATTTTTTTCCACAAAAAAACATCCCACCCGGAAGAGATCAAGAAAAAGCAAAATTCTTTGAATTTCTTCCTTCCTTTGACTATGCTTCTTTTTCAGAATAGATTGCAATCCAGAGCACCCAATCATCAGCATTTCAGGAGGCTATAGCGTATGGATATGACACAGGTTCCGGTTCAATACCTGCAACTGGCAAAAGTTTGGCTCATCACCAACGGGATCAGCGTTCTCATGGCCCTTGCTATCTTCATATTTGGCCGCTGGCTGGCCCGATGGGGCGCGGCCCTGGGGAAGAAGGCCCTTCTCAAGGCAGGAGTAGATGAAACCTTGGCCCGTTTTTTAAATAAACTCATCTATTATGCCCTGCTTACTGCCGTCGTTATCGCCGCCGCCGATCAACTCGGCATCAAGACCACCTCATTTACCGCCATCCTCGGTGCGGCCGGTCTGGCAATTGGTCTGGCGCTCAAGGACTCACTGTCCAATTTTTCCTCCGGCCTGATGCTGATCCTGTTCAAACCGTTCAAGGTGGGAGACGTTGTCACCGCCGGCGGGGTCACCGGCACGGTACGGACCATTGACATCTTCAGTACGGTCATTCTGACTGCGGACAATCAAAAGATCATTGTGCCCAACAGCGGCATCACCTCTGGCGTCATCACCAACATTAATGCCGAGCCAACACGCCGCATCGACCTGACAATCGGCATTGGGTATCAGGATGACATCGACAAGGCCAAAATGATTCTAAGAGAACTTATCCAGGCAGAAGAACGAATCCTTACCAATCCGGCACCCCAAATTGCCGTGGCGGAACTTGCGGAATCGAGTATACAGATCGTTGTCCGTCCCTGGGTACTCACCTCCAATTACTGGAATGTCCGTTTCACTTTGATCGAAAAGATCAAACACAGCTTTGACGACAAGGGCATTTCTTTCCCCTATCCCCAGCGAGATGTCCACATACATCAAATGAGTCAGCTGGACAGCACAGAGAACTGAAGAATTCATTCCAGACCAGACCTCACAAAAAGCGGTCGCCAGTGACAGCTTGGCCCACCTCCTGTCACTGAGCCAGATTCAGCGTCTCCAGATACTCTTCCCATTCGAGGGGAAGCATGTTCTTTTTTTGGTTATTGCAGTCCTTGCAGGAAGGGACCAGGTTATTCCTGGTGCTGCGGCCGCCACGGGTCAGCGGGACCAGGTGATCCATGGTCAGTTCTTTGAAAGAGACGACCTGCTGACAATAATAACACCTGCCGGAAGCAGTTTTCTGCTGCCACCAGCGGCTCTTGCGCATTTCCCTGGCCTTGGCCCGCTCTGTACGGATCACGTCCTCATCCATCCCGTCAAAACCGAAGGAGTCTATCACCTACGGCACCAACTCGCCCAAGAGTATCTTCCGCACCGCCCCGATCAGATATAAAGAGCCGGCCACCACAATCAGGTCCCCTGCCGCAGCCAGCGCCTCAGCCCTTGCCAGGGCCTGGTCAACCCGGGCGACACACTCACAACGTCCCTGCATTCCCCCATCGAGATGCACCAGCAACTGCTCCGGCTCGGCAGCACGTTCTCCCTCCGGCCTGGTAAGCAGCAGAACCTCAGCTAACTCTGCAATCAGCGGCAGGGTCTTGCCCAGATCCTTGTCCAGCATGGCGCCCCAGATTACTATCAGCCGCTTGTACTCATATTCATGACGCAAGGTCAGCACCAGACTCTCCACACCCGCCGGATTATGCGCCCCGTCAAGGAGATAGCAGATGTTTTCGCCATCCGTTGCCTGCACCTGTTCAGCCACAGCCCTGCTTTGCCGCTGCAGACAGATATGCTCCAGGCGACCCGGCCAGCGCACCGACGCCAGGGCTGTTCGAATCTGTTCCGCTGAAAGCAGAAACCCATGGGGTCGCAGCAAGGCCAGGACGGCAAGGGCGAGGGAACCATTCACCAGCTGATAACTGCCGCGCATAGAGCAACGTAAGGCATCAAGACGCTCAGCAGGCAGGAGTACGTCCTCCGGCAGCCACGACCAGAAGCGATCCTCACCCTCTTCGCTATGAAAATCCCGGCCATAGAGATAGAGGGGGGCGTTTCGCTCACGACAGGTCCGTTGCACCACCTCCAGCCCTTCATCGGACGCCATTCCGGAAACCACCGGCACGGCCTCTTTGATGATGCCTGCCTTTTCAGCCGCCACCGCCGCCACGGTGGTGCCAAGATAGGCCTCATGATCCATGGTCACATTGGTGATCACCGAGACCAGGGGCACAACCACGTTCGTGGCATCCAGCCGGCCGCCCATCCCGGTCTCGAGGATCACCAGATCAAGCCCTGATTCTGCAAACCAGAGGAGGGCGAGGGCCGTGGTAAACTCAAAGTAGGTTATTTTTTCCGTGCCCAGCACCCCCTTGATCCGGGTGGCCAGTTCGGCAAATTTCTCCCTGCTGATAAAGTCATCGTTAATGCGGAAGCGCTCCCTGACCGAACTCAGATGGGGCGAGGTATAGAGCCCGACCCGATAGCCGGCCGAGGCCAGAAGAGTCAAAAGAGTGACAGACACCGAGCCCTTGCCGTTGGTGCCGGCCACATGCACATAGCGCAACTGCTGCTCCGGATGACCGACCCTGGCCAGAAAGGAGCGCATGGAATCAAGGCCAAGCTTTATCTTATGAAACTGCAGTTCTTCAAGGTAGGTTTGTGCCTGCTGGTAGTTCATGGCCATTCAATCCGTCACAATCGATAATTTCGCATAGTCAAGATGCAGGGTTTTCAGGCCATGCCGATCAAAGAGGACATCAACGGTCCTGCCGCTGCTCAAGGCCACTACGATTCCCGCCCCAAAAAAGGAATGGCTGACCCGACTGCCTTTCTGCAGATCGTTCATGGAGACCTTGTTCCTGCTTTTTTTCACAGGAGCACTCCGCTCGCCTCCTGCCAGGGATGGTAGCGCAAAAGACGACTGGCGTTCCTCCTGGATGCGCTCAAAGAGCCCACCCTTGAGTTCAGAGAGAAAAGGCGACATCCCCACCCGGCGGAACTGCCGGTCAGGGGTCATCAGTTCCTTGGGATAACTCAGATAGAGAACCTTTTTGGCCCGGGTGGCAGCCACATAGAGCAGACGCCTTTCCTCTTCCCATTGCTCGCCAGGTTCCGCCTTGGCATGAGGAAAGCGGCCATCGGCCAGACCAATGACAAAGACCGCTTCCCACTCCAGCCCCTTGGCAGAATGAATCGTGGAGAGGACCATCCGATCGGCGTTCTCCAGCCGCTGCGAACTCGACGTATCAGGAGGATCAAGGGTGGTATCATCGACAAAGGTCTGCAGATCCGCATATTCACTGATAATCCCCTGTAACTGTTCAAGATCCTGCTGCCGTTTGGGATGATCATCTTGATACAGGCGCTCAAAGATGGACTGATAGTAGACCATGATCAGTTCATACATGGCCGCAGGCGACTCTTCCTGGAGC
>JANZPQ010000192.1:0-4220 GCA_038040945.1 Desulfobulbaceae bacterium
TCATAACGCGCCTGCTGCATGGTACGCAGGAGCAGATTATTGACCACATATTCCTTGGGGCTGTTTTTTACCATGTCCAGAACCTGGCCAAACCAGTCAGGGTCCTGCCGATGTTTGGGAAGATGAAGCCCCAGGGTCTGGGCAAAACCGGTAAACTCCTGCACCTTAATAGGATCAGGTCGTTCATGGATACGGTAGAGCGCATCCACAGAGTTCTCAGTAAAGGTCTCGGCCACGGCCTCGTTGGCAGAAAGCATAAACTGCTCAATGAGCTGATGGGCAAAGTTGCGCTCTGCCCTGCCAATGGACTTTATTCTGCCGCTCTCATCCAGACCGATTTCCGGCTCCGGCAGGGTAAAGCCGATGGCCCCCCGATCTTTGCGCACTTTCTGGAGGATTATTGCCAGCTCTTCCGCCCACTTGAGGGGAGTAAGAAAGGCTTTATGCTCACGCCGCACCTCCTTGTTGTTATCGATGAGGATCTGACGGACCGTGGTATAGGTAAAGCGTTTGTGGCTGCGGATAATGGATTTGACAAAACGCTTCCCGATTGTATTCCCCTGGCGGTCAAAATCAAGAATCGCGGTAAAGGCCAGACGATCCTGATCGGGAATAAGACTGCACAGATTGTTGGAGATCTTCTCCGGCAGCATGGGGATGACCCTGCCGGGAAAGTAGATGGAGGTACCGCGCTCGTAGGCATCTTTGTCGAGGGCGCTTCCCGGTCTCACAAAGTGGCTGACATCGGCAATGGAGACATAGAGCCGGAACCCTTTCTTGGTCTTGACCACGGCCACGGCATC
This sequence comes from Desulfobulbaceae bacterium, assembly GCA_038040945.1. Taxonomy (GTDB): domain Bacteria; phylum Desulfobacterota; class Desulfobulbia; order Desulfobulbales; family Desulfocapsaceae; genus UBA2270. Next base: position 804 of record JANZPQ010000192.1, read on the forward strand.
ATCAAAATCCTTGGCTGTTTCTCCGTCGATAGTGACATGAAGGATCTCGCGCAGATCTTCTCGATCTTTGGCCTCAGTAATCTCTTCAGGCAATTGCGCCGCTTCCTCTTGAGCCTGATCACTGAAGCGATGGAGCAGTTTAAATTTCTCAATCACCAGACGCATCTGAACATCGATGGAGTCCGGATCGCCAAGGACCTCGATAAGCGTGCCCCGGATATTTGCCGTCTCTTCAGCAAAATCAGCAAGCTGCACGATGACAGCGTCTCCCTCCCTCACATCCTTCGGAATTTTACCATCGAGGAAAACAGAGAAAGGAAAACGGGGATCTTCAGGGGTTATCCGAACCTTGTTGTGTTCAAAGGAGACAAATCCGGCCAGACGATCAGAACCTCGCTCCAGGATGCTGATCACCTCAGCCTCAGGGCGGCCATCCTGGCGGACCTTATAGACCCGGATGAGGACAGTATCGCCATGCCGGGCAGTTCCCATGTGGGAGGCCTCCACCGAAGGATCTCTACCGTAGATCGGACCACCATCCCTGACAGAGAGCCGGGTGACAAAACCAAAACCTCGCGGGTGCTGCTCAAGAAACCCTGTGGCCAGATTGTTTTGCTTGCCGAGCGAATACCGATCTTTAGTACCATGATGCAGAATCTTTTGTGCAACCAGATCCGTAAGGAGCATGGTCAACTCTTTGTGCACGCCTCGGTCAAGCTTGAGCTCCGCTACAATATCAGCTTGCGAGGCACCATTTTCACTCCGATACAGGCAGGTCAGCACGTCCCGTTCCAGTGATTTTTCCTGTCGTGCTTCTTTCCTGTCTGGTCTGGCAGCATGCCGCTTCTCTGAAACCTTTCTGGGGGAATGTTTTCTTTTTTTTCTCATAACTGATATTTGTTTTTCCTCTAACCGTTATTTTTTGGTAAGCTGAATTTATGTTCCTCTTCTAAAGAGTCACCCTGAGAAATCAAGGTGTCCCTTGGACCCTGTAGCTTTCAGCCTGACAATCTGTACCGTAACGTTTTTTTATAGTAGCACACTCCGGACAGTGGGCAAAGGAATTAACAGCAATACTCCCTTGCAGACCACATCCTTTCTGAACACACTAACCACAAGAACTCGAGCAAGATGCAGTACAATATACCTTTTGATCTGGAAACATATCGTGCTCAGATGCGACAACTGCTCGGGAATGGTCCTACGGCCGATGTCTTCTGGCTGGCTCTGGATTTTGCCATTGAGGCCCATGACGACCAATGGCGCCGCTCAGGAGATGCCTACATTATGCATCCCTGTTCTGTCGCCCGAATTCTAGCCGAAGAGATGGATGTTACCCACCCGGAGATCCTTGCCGCCGCCCTGCTGCATGATACAGTCGAGGATGTCGAAGAAATCACCATTGGCTTTATCGGGGAAAAATTCGGCCATTATGTTGAGGCCATTGTGGAAGGCTGTACCAAGATTACACAATTCACAGGGGACAAACAGACACATTACAAGATGATCCATCGCAAGATTTTCTCAGGGGCCGCCTTGCGTCCCGAGGTGATGCTGGTCAAGCTGGCCGACAGACTGCACAACCTGCGGACTCTCAGCGCTATGCCTCAATACAAAAGACAGAAGATTGCCGACGAAACAATTGACATCTACGCCCCTCTTGCCACAGTGCTTGGCCTGTTCAGCCTCAAACGCGAAATGTTCAACCTCGCTCTTTCCTATAAATTCCCCAAACAGAGCATCAAGCTTGTCAGCCAAATCAAACTGATCGGCCAGGATCCGGTGGTCCTGGATATTGTTCAACAACTCAAGCACAAGGCCGAAGAAGTCTGGTTTACCTGCAAGGCCACCATTCGCGCCAAGGGCCTCTGGGCCTATTATGATGCCAAAAACCATATCTTACGCAAGCAGATAGACAACCCCCTTGAAATCCTTATTGTGGCTGAGAACACCACCGCCTGTTACCAGGCCCTGGGGATCCTGAACCAGACCTTTCCCCCCATCCCTCGAACAATCCGTGATTTTATCGCCAACCCCAAAAATACCGGCTATCAGTCACTGCACGCCCGGGCCAATATTAAAGGGAGAGAACTTCTTTTCAAGATTCGCACCGAGGATATGGCCCGCCGTGCGCAACGCGGCCTGTTTAAAGGCTGGAGCTCAAAGAGCTCTAACCAGCGACGCTTTATTCGTGAGATCCAGGAGATGTTTGACGTTCTCAGTTCAGATGACTCTGTCTCCTACCGCGATGTTATTGCGGCCAGCGGCAAAAAAGAAATCTACACTTATACCCCTCAGGGTGATTTGATCTACCTTCCTGTCAACTCCACCGTCCTTGATTTTGCCTTCCGCGTCCACACGGATATCGGTCACACCTGCCTGGGCGCCATGATCGGCAGCAAACGGGGAACGCTTGCTACTATTTTACAGGACGGAGACGTGGTGCGTATTATCCGGGCTGAAAACCCCATCTACTTTGACCTGAAAATGCTTGAGCTCTGCCAGACCCCCCGGGCCCGTGCCGAACTGTCAAAAACCTTTAAGATCAGAAGCCAGCAGGTAGCCCAGGAAATTGGTCTTTCTGTTGTCAGCCAGGAGATGCGGCGCTACGGCCTTCCCCTGGACCTCCTGGCCCTGGCAGATTTCAAGCAGATACTCAAACATTTCAGCCTTAAAAGCCTTGAAGACCTCTATCTTCAGGTTGGTGAGGGTCGATTGAGACTGCCTGCACTCATTGATCAGATCAAGACAGTGCTCTACGCCGGAGTCTCTCCCCTGGTCCGCCCAACCGGGGCCTTCAATACCATTGAGCTCACCACCCTCGATCCTACATTTGTCAAAATTTCATCCTGTTGCAAACCAAGCCCTACCGATTCCCGGCTCTATGGCCTGCTCAGCGAACGAGGATTGTCAGTGCACAGCATGAACTGTCCAAAACTTGAGACGATTGAGTTACAGCGGGAGGATATTGTCTATGTACGGTGGAAGCAGAAAGAGACCTTTGTCGCCCAGAAACAGACCCTGGTCATCATGGCAGCCACGCGCCAGAGGATGATGATGTACGCCGGTGTGGCCCCTGCTGAGATGAAGATTCTTGACCTGATAGCGCTCTCCAAGTCCCCTACCCCGACCCCTGCCTGGGAGCTGGTTTTCGAAGTGCCCAGTCTTTATATCCTGCGGCAGGTACTCAAACATTTCGACAAGTCAGAACTCCCCTATGAGTTTGCCCTTGAATTTTAGGTGCCGTTAGAGATTTGAGCAAGTCTTTTTTTGCTCAAATCTCTTTACGGCACCTTATGCCGCTACAAGGACACAGCAGTCTTTTCCAGCTGTTTCCTTGAGTGGCGTCTGGCAGATAACATACAAAGGCTCGTTACTAACAAAACAAAGCTTTTCTTACTCTTTTCATTTACGGAC
>JANZPQ010000193.1:0-6279 GCA_038040945.1 Desulfobulbaceae bacterium
GTAGACAAACCATGCCCCCCGCTCTTCACCTTTTCTAGATTGAACGAATTCTTCTTTGAGTTCACTGAGCAATGAATGTAGTATGAGCATGCGAGGTTCCTTTTATGATTTGTTTTTTTGCAACTACAATATACCATAATCTGGCCTCGCTTTCATTATTAACTTACTGTTTTTACTAAAGGAATTTAAAATTCTAGTGAAAATGTTATCGAAAAAGGATGTGTGATATCAGCTACTTACCACAACCGATTCTTCCTTGGTATCTTGCTGAAAATTACAGCATATCTTGCTTGAGCCTTGGCGGTATTTTGCCATGGCAGGAAAAACGGCCTCATAAAAAACGGGAAACTTCAGTTCATGAGAATCTATATAAGTAATTTATCATACCAGGTCACCGCAGAAGATCTGCGAGGCGCCTTTGTCACCTTCAAGAATGTTGCCTCGGTATTTATTGTCAAAGATCGAGCCACGGGAAAATCAAAGGGTTTCGGCTATGTTGACATAAGCCCTGACTCAGAAGCACAGGCAGCCATCGAACTATTGACCGGCAAACTGCTGCAAGGACGAAAGATGGCCCTGAAGGTGGCCCTTCCGCCTCTAGAGAAACGAGAAGGCTCATCTCCTTTGACCACTCCTCACGACTATAACAGCAGGGAAAAACGCCCAAGAGACCGTAGGGATCGGGTAACCGGCAGCAAGGCACAAAGCGGCAAAGGAGCTCAAAAGACGCACAGCGAAAAGGCACTCAAGGATGCAAGCAGCAAAAAACGCGGACCGGGCAGCAGACCACAGGGCAACAGAGGGGGCCAGGGCGGCGGCAGACGACACTGACAGCAAGAAGAGAAAAGGCAAGACAACCTCACCACCTTTTTCCATTTCCTCTTGTTACCTGCTTGACAGAGTTTATTTTTTCTAGTATTTTTCTTACTTTTTAAATAGTTTTAGGATTTACTCCGTTACGTATCTTCATTCTTTCTTTCACCGTAACGGATAAAATATTCTAACACCTTTTTTCAATTTCTGTCATTACCAACAGCTATCGTAGGTAATGACATTATATTTTTTGTAACAAGTTAAGTACCTATGTTTGAAAATCTGACAGACAGACTGGAAGGAGTCTTCAAAAAACTCCGCGGTCACGGCAAGCTGACTGAAGAGAACATCCAGGAATCCATGCGGGAAGTGCGCATGGCGCTCTTGGAGGCTGATGTCAACCTCAACGTGGTCAAACATTTTATCGCCTCAGTTACTGAAAAGGCCGTTGGGATTGAAGTGAGTCAGGCGCTCTCTCCAGGTCAGCAGATCATCAAAATAGTCCATGACGAGCTGGTAACCCTTCTCGGCGGCAACACAGAGCTGATTCGCCTTGATGGTCGCCAGCCGGTCATCATCATGTTGGCAGGACTGCAAGGTTCCGGCAAGACGACCACATCGGGCAAGCTTGCGCGCATGCTCAAAGACAAGGGCAGAAGACCTTATCTCGTCCCTGCTGATGTCTATCGTCCCGCAGCCATTGAACAGTTACAGATCCTTGGCGGGAAAATTGAGGTCCCGGTACACCCTTCCAACACCGAGACCAAGCCGGTGGATATATGCCGCCAGGCCTTGGCTGTTGCCAGGGAAAAAAATTACGACACCCTTATCATTGACACCGCAGGACGCCTGCATGTCGATGAGCTCCTTATGGGTGAGCTGAAAGAGATCCAGGCCGCAATCCAACCCTCTGAAATCCTGTTCGTGGCCGATGCCATGACCGGACAGGATGCGGTTACCGTTGCCAGTAAGTTTAATCAGGATCTGGAGATAACCGGCGTAGTCCTCACCAAAATGGAAGGCGATGCCCGTGGCGGTGCTGCCCTTTCCATTAAAAATATTACCGGTAAGCCCATCAAGTTTGCAGGTGTTGGTGAAGCACTGGACGCACTGGAAGTCTTTCATCCTGATCGGACCGCCTCACGCATCCTGGGCATGGGCGACGTTCTCACCTTGATCGAAAAGGCTGAGGCAGTCGTTGATAAGAAAAAAGCAGAAAAGCTGGTCAACAAGCTCCGCCAGAACACCTTTACCCTGGAGGATTGTCTTGACCAGATCCAGCAGATAAAAAAAATGGGATCGCTGGAGCAGATCCTTGCCATGATCCCCGGCATCAACAAGCTCAAGCAGCTGAAAGATGCGCCTCAGCCAAACGAGAAAGAACTGGCCAAAACCGAGGCCATCATTCGCTCCATGACCAGGAAAGAGCGTCAGAATTACGCCATTATCAACACCAGTCGCAGACAACGGATCGCAACCGGTTCGGGTACGGATGTGGCCGATGTCAACCGGGTAATAAAAAGTTATTCGACCATGTTGAAGATGATGCAGAAGATGCGCGGCACACCCGGCGTGATCACCGGCCAGAAAAGACGGAAGCTTCCGAAAGGATTGCGTAAAAATTAAACATCCCCTTCTGGCTGGCACAGTCAGAGACAACTCAGTTTTTATCATAGTTTTTTAAATACATCAAAGGAGTTATCAATAAGGGCAGTTCGAATTCGTTTAACCAGGCTTGGCAGAAAGAAAAAACCATTCTATCGTATTGTTGTTGCTGACAGTGAGCGCCAGCGTGATGGAAAGTTCCTTGATATCGTTGGAACCTACGATCCCATGCAGGAGCCTCATGCAATCAAGATCAACGATGTTAAGCTGCAGGACTGGATGGGTAGAGGCGCCTTGCCATCCACCACTGTCAAGAGTCTGATCAAGAAAGCTTCAGTCAGCGAATAACTGGCTATGCAAGAATTGGTCACATATATTGCCAGATCACTGGTAGACAACCCAGATGCGGTTAATGTCACCATGAGTGAGGAAGATGATACCATCACCATCGGACTTGCCGTTGCCAAAGAAGATCTTGGCAAGGTGATCGGCAAACAGGGGAGAACAGCCAGGGCAATGCGTTCTCTCCTTGCTGTTACTGCCGGGAAAGAGAACAAGCGGTCAAGGCTTGACATCCTGGAATAATTTCCAAAAAACCATGACTGACGATTTTCATTATCCTGCTGATTCTTTCATACTGATCGGAAAAGTTATTGTCCCCCACGGCCTTAAGGGTGAAATAAAGATTTTTTCTTTTGCTGGACAACCAGAAAACATCCAGCACTACAAAAAACTGATTCTGGTCAGCCCGTCCGGAAAACTTAGCCAACCCTATTCTGTCGAGAAGTGTCGGGTAAAGGGTAAATCAGCTATTGTGCACTTGGCCTCGATCAGTGATCGTAATAGTGCCGAGGCAATTACAGGTATGGGTGTTTTGATCCTCAAAGAGGATCTGCCTCAACCTGGAGAAGATGAGTTTTATCTGAGCCAGCTGGAAGGTCTGACTGTCGTAACCGTTGACGGTCTCAGTCTTGGAACGGTGACAAGTATCATGTCCAATGGTGCACAAGATTTACTTGTTGTGCAAGACAAGGATGAAGAATATCTTATTCCCATCCTTGATTCTATTATCATTCAGCGTGATGCTGAAAAGATTGTAATAGCACCTCCGCCCGGACTTCTTGAGATAAACTCCAGAAATAGCACACCTTAGTGTCCTGGGCACTATGATTTTTGACATATTGACTATATTTCCAGCTCTTATGGATTCGCCACTGAATGAATCCATCATTCGTCGGGCCAGGCAGGAAAACAAGATCCGCATTGATATTACAGATATCCGGAATTTTTCTCTGGACAAACATTCCACGACCGACGACAGGCCCTTTGGTGGCGGTGAAGGGATGGTCATGAAACCGGAGCCTCTTACAGCTGCCTTAAAAGCTGTGAAGTTGAAAAATGGCAATGGGCGGGTAGTCCTGCTCAGCCCGCAAGGTCGCACGTATACCCAGAAGATTGCCGAAGAGCTCAGTTCATTGACCCATCTGATTTTGGTCTGTGGGCGATACGAAGGAATTGATGAACGATTTGTAACCGCCTCCGTCGATGATGAGATCTCGGTTGGTGATTATATCCTGACCGGTGGTGAACTTGCAGCCATGATTGTTATTGATTCTGTGACCCGGCTGATTCCCGGAGTTCTCGGTTGTGCAGAGTCCGCGACTCGTGATACCTTCAGCAGAGACCTGCTCAAACATCCTCAATACACCCGACCAAGGGTTTTTGAGGGACAGGAGATTCCTGAGATCCTCCTGTCTGGAAACCACGAAGCAATCGAGCAATACAGACTCCTTGAGTCAGTACAGCGTACCCTTGAACGTCGGCCAGAGTTAATAAAACAGACCAATTTTAGTAAAAGTGAAATAAAACTGCTCATTAAACATGGTCTTTACCAGAAGATAAAAGCGTTGCAGACTGGCTAGAATGAATAGGGAAAGACAGAAAAACATTGATATCGCCCTTGTTCATTATCCTGTTATTAACAAGACCGGAGAGACCATTGGTTCGGCAGTAACCAATCTTGATTTGCACGATATTGCACGGGCAGCAAGAACGTTTGGGGTTGATAATTACTATATCATCACCCCTTATAGCGACCAGCAGACACTGGTTCAAGAGATTCTCGATCACTGGCAGACTGGACATGGGGCCAAGTACAACCCCGCTCGTAAGTCAGCCCTTGATCAGGTAAAGATTGCAAGTTCTCTGGAGGAAACAATCTCCGTGATCACAGAGCAGCGAGGCCGAAAGCCCCTGGTTCTGACCACGAGCGCCCGTGTCCAGAAAAACAGTATCAGCTACCGGGAGACCCGTGAGCGCCTTGAAACAGGAGAGCCAATGCTTCTCCTGTTTGGTACAGCCCATGGACTTGCTCCCGAGGTAAATGAGACAGCGGATTACACCCTGCCTCCGATTCAGAGCACAACCGGCTATAATCATCTCTCTGTACGCTCAGCCGTCTCGATCATCCTTGATCGACTCCTTGGCGTTCAGGATGAATTATAAGATGAATGGAAACCTGGTGATTTTTTTCAAGGTTTTCTAAAAGAGAGTGGACAACAACTATCCACTTCAACATACTTCAACGTAGAGTAAAATTATGAGCTTAATAATCGACAGAATCAACCAGGAACAGATGCGATTTGATCACCCGGATTTTCGTTCCGGCGACACCGTTAAAGTACACATCCGTATCATTGAAGGAAGCAAAGAGCGGGTACAGATTTTTCAGGGTGTGGTAATAAAACGGAAAAACGGCACGATGGATGCCTCATACACCGTTCGTAAAGTTTCTCACGGCATTGGAGTTGAGAAGACCTTTGCCCTGCACAATCCAAGAATTGAGCAGATAGAAGTGGTAAGCCTTGGTCGTGTTCGCCGTTCACGCCTCTACTATCTGCGCAGCAGACGCGGTAAGGCAGCACGTATTCGTGAGCGTAGTTCTTTCAGACCAACTGCTCCTGCCAAAGGCTAACAACACGTTGCAACGGATTTCAGTAACGTTATTATTAAAAAATAACACCGTTACTGCAATGGCAACATCGGTATAAGGAGCCGTAACGAAATGGTCAAAGATGCAATGGCTATTTCGCAACGGCTCCTAATCGTTTCCAACGTCGTAACAGATACAAACGACACCTTCCTCCTTGAACGTACCCTGCACACCAGAGGTTTTTCTTCTGTTGCAGGGTTGGACGAAGTAGGCAGAGGTCCACTGGCTGGACCTGTGGTCGCTGCCTGTGTTGTTTTGCCGACCCAATGCGACTCTTCTCTTTTTCTAGACTCAAAAAAACTGTCTCATGCCAAGCGCTGCTTGCTGGCCCAGCTACTCACTGACATCGGTGCCTTGATGGGTGTTGGTATTGTCTCCATCGCTACCATTGATCGTATCAATATCCTGCAGGCTTCTCTTCTGGCTATGAAAAGGGCTGTAGAGAATCTATCCACGACTTCACCATCTCCTGACTTTCTGCTCATTGATGGTAAATTCAAGATCCCTATGGACACCCCCCAGCATACCTTGATTAAAGGTGAGTCAAAGAGTGCCTCCATTGCGGCCGCCTCCATTCGTGCCAAGGTAAGTCGGGATGCGATAATGAAGGAGCTTGCCGTACAGTTTCCGGTCTACAATCTCGGACAGAACAAAGGGTATCCCACCAGAGAACACCGCCTGGCCATTGAAAAATATGGGCCGGCACCCTGCCATCGCAGGACATTCAAAGGGGTAAAAGAATTTGTCTGAGAGCAGGAGAAACATTCTCGGTCTAAGGGGGGAAGAACTGGCCGCTGAGTACCTTCTCAAGAAAGGGTATCACCTCATTGAACGAAATTACAGGAATAATTTTGGAGAGATTGATATTA
>JANZPQ010000194.1:0-11205 GCA_038040945.1 Desulfobulbaceae bacterium
CATTGAGCTTGCGGGCAACACTGGAATCATACATCCGAAAAAGGTTCAAGGGGTCTTCCACCAGCTCATCAGGCACAGCAATGGTGCCTTCCCGTGCCTCCCCCACCACCTCGTCGATCAGGTGCAGAAATTCATCGGGCGCCACCGGCTTGAGGATATAGCGGGAGGCGCCAAGACCAAGGGCCAGCCGTTCATCTTCGAGGTCCACATAGGTTGCCGTATAGAAGACAAAGGGGATACGGTTCAGGGTCTTGTCGTTTTTCACCTCAAAGCAGAACTTGTAGCCAACGAGCACCAGGCATGAGGATATCGGAGATGATCAGATCAGGGGGGCACTTTCTGGCCCGCTCCAGCGCGTCCTGACCATTGACTGCGGCATCGACCACATGACCGGCGCCTTCCAGATTTTTCTGCAGCACCATCCGGGAATCCACATCATCTTCAGCTATAAGAATTCTCATGATTTTTTCCTTAAAGAAAGGGGCAGAGGCGTAAAAAAAGGGGCAAAGGCACAGAGGCAGAAGGCACAAAGTTTTTTTCTTGTTCCTTCTGCCTCTGTGCCTTTATTCTAATTTGTGTATAAGGCTGCTCAACATACGTTCTATTTCGCGGGTTGTTTCGTATAATCGCTCAAACTCTTCCAGTTTCAGATAGGCCAGATTCAAAGCAATTTCTAACTGAGTTTGCAGTTCGTACAGAGAACCACACGCAATACGCAGAAATCGAACGTAATCCCGGGTTGATCTCCGACCATACCCTTCGGCAATATTACTCGGCAACGAAATGGCGCAACGCCTCAACTGCGAAGTCAAGCCGTACAACTCACCGGCAGGAAAGCTTTTCGTATTTTTGTATATCTCCGTTACGAGTTGCATGGACTTCTGCCAAACCAATAGATCACGATATGTCTTGATTGCCGTCATATCTTTTCTTTCTCAGTGCCTTTGTCCCTTCTGCCTTTGTGCGTTCTTTTCATTCCTTCTTTTCAAGTATCTCCCGAATCTGAGCCATAACAATCATCGGATCAATCGGTTTTTCGATATAGCCGTTGCAGCCGGCGGCAAGCAGGCGGGCCCGGTCACCGCTCATGGCGTAGGAGGTCATGGCGATGATCGGGATGGAGCCATTGGCTTCCGAATGGCGGATAATCCTGAGCACCTCGTCTCCGTCGATATCCGGCAACTGGATATCAAGGATGATAAAATCGGGCCGGGGCTTGGCCAGGGCCAGTTCGACGCCCTTTTTCCCGGTTTCGGCCTCGATGGTGTCGATACCGTTTTTGTTGAGGATAAAGGTGATTAATTTCATATTATCAGGCGTGTCTTCGATAATCAAGGCAGTGGTCATTGTTTTTCCTTTGGTAAATGAAAGTCTCTGCAATATCTCTGCAATACTTTGAAATTATTAACGGTTAAAACAGCATGCGCCGTTGTAGCCGGCAACCCCGGCTCGCCAGCAGGGGCTGGCTCCTACCTCATCGCCGGCACGTTATTTTGCCGCTTTCCTTTCCAATATGGCAAGCTGAGTGCTGCTTTATTCATCAGGATTTCCCTTTCCCCTTTGCCTCTGCGGCAACCTTCGATTCTGCCACGCTGTCATTTTCAATCTTCAACAGCCGCGGGATCCTCAGGACAAAGGTGCTGCCCTCTCCTTCCCTGCTCTCCGCCGATACATCACCGCCCAGCACCTCGGTGGCCAGCTTTCTGGTCAGATACAATCCAAGGCCCGTGCCCGGAGTTCCGATTTTGAGATGGCTCTCCAGCCGGACAAAGGAGCCGAAGAGAAGCGGCATGTCTTCCTCGCGGATGCCGATACCGGTGTCGCTGACCCTGATCTCCAGCCATTCCTCGTCGTTCTGCGGCTCGACGACGAGTGTCACCGTGCCTCGCTCACTGAACTTCACCGCGTTGCTCAAATAGTTGAGCAGACACTGCAACAGCCGTTTTCGGTCGGAATGGAGCAGGAGAGGATCTTCCGGCAGCCTCTCCTCGATGACAAGCCCCTTGTCCGCAGCCTGCGGCCGCACCTGCCCCACTGCCTCGTCGATGAGGGCATGGAGGTCGAAATCCTCGACATAGGGGGTAATTCGGCCCGATTCGATCTTGGCAATATCGATGACATCGGTGATGAGCGACAGGAGATGTTTGCCGGCCCGGGAGACCCGACCGAGCTGATCGCGCTGCTCCTCGTTGATCACCCCGCTCAGACCCTGGAGGATGATACCGGAAAAGCCGATGATAGAATTGAGCGGCGTACGCAGCTCGTGGCTCATCGAGGCGATGAACATCGATTTGAGGCGGTCCAGCTCCTTGAGTTTTTCGTTGGCCCGCTCAAGCTCTGCGGTTTTACCATGCAAGTCTTCCACGATGTTGACCAAGGCCGCCTGGCTGGACTCAAGCTCAACGGTGCGATCCTGCACCAGTTCCTCAAGATGTTCGTGATGGTAAGCAAGCTCAAGTTCAGCCTGCTTCCGTTGGGTAATGTCTGTTTGAGTGCCCCATATTCTCATCAAAGAGCCGTTTTCAACAATTCCGATGACATTGTTGGAAAACCAAAGCTGATTGCCTTTACTGTCCGTTTCTGAAGATTCAGCGTTAACGATCCTGTAATTCGAGAGAATCCAGGAATCGAGGAATGCAATATTTTCCGGTTTATCAACAGCGCCATGCAGAACGCTCAGAGAAAGCCCCTTTAACTCATCAGCACTGTTGAATCCGTACATCCTTGCCATGATGTCATTGCATTCGGACAGACACCCTTTGTAAATCTCTCTTCTTTGTGCCTCCACCGACATCGTTACAGGAATAGGCTCTAGCGGTTCAAGCAGATACACTCCTTCAGAGGATTGTTCTACAAAACTCCTGAATTTTTCCTCGCTTAGCCGCAATGCCGCTTCAGCCTGATGGCGCTCAGTGATATCAAGGACGATTCCCTGGTAATGGCTTATCTTGCCGCTTTGATCCCGCCGAATCCAGGTACGGTCATCTGTCCACAGGATATCACCCGACCTGGTTATCAATCGGTATTCCTGCCTGAATTCGCTAGCACCCGATTGGGAATAGTCAGCTACTTCAGCGCTCACCCGTTCCATGTCATCCCGATGGACCAGCTCCGCAAAGGCAACATGTCCGTCAATGAAATCTGCCGGCGTATAGCCAAACTGCCTGACGTTCTCGGAGACGTATTCAACCGGCCAACCGGCAGCCGCGCGCCAGAGAAAGACAACTGCCGGGATTTTATTGAGAATGAGCTCCAGCTCCTCCCGTTTTCTTAAAGATTGCTGCAGCTCAGCTTCAGCCGCTTTACGCTCGGCGATCTCCTTTTTGAGCTTCAGGAGATAGAGGGTGGCGTAGCCGAGGAGAAAGGTGATGGCAAAGAACAGGAGGATGGTGAGCCAGTAACGCTTGAGGAACTGGCCCAGGTTCAGCATACCATAATCTTTATAAGGACCGAGGCGCAGCTCCTTCATCAGTTCATGCACGGGCTGGTAATCAAGGGGGATCGTCCAGCCACCGATGCTTGCGGACGTAGCGGCTGGGTGCGAGGAGGGCAGCTTGAGCAGGGCAACGGCGACCATTTTGGCCAGGGCCCCGGGCGTATCCTTGAGTGTGGCAAAGGTCCACTCCGGATAGAGCCGGCTGCTGTGTAAAAAAGGGAAACCCTCATGCTCCATGGGGTTGATGATTTTTATCTCGCCGAGGTCAATCGCCCCTTCCGCCGCCAACCCTTCGAGCACCCCGGTGTGGACCGTGCCGGCGTCCGCCTTGCCGTCTCGTACTCCAGAGATAACCGCGTCATGGCTGCCGGCAAAGCGAAGGCTTGACAGTTGCCGGAAAGGGTCTATGCCGAGCACCCGCAGTTCCCGCAGGGCGATCAGCCAGCCGCCAGTGGATGTCGGGTGGACCGCCATGAAGGACTTGCCCTTGAGGTCTTCAATCCCCCCGATGTCGTCCCGGTCGGCCCGGCAGAAGATCACCCCGCCGAATGTGTTATATTCCCGGCCGCCATGGAATCTCTCCATGGTGGCGATGCGGGAGATCCCGTGGCTGGTCTCCAGTTCGATGTAGCTGACAGGGTTGGTGACGACAAAATCCACCTCCTTCTGTTGCACCGCCTCATTGATTGCATCAAAAGACAAAGGAACCACCACAAAGGAATGGCCCGGTATCTCTACGGAAAGATACGCCGCCGTGGCCCGCCACGACGTTAAGGCCTCTTCGGCGCCCCGGTAGGCAAGGATGCCGATCTTGACACCCTGCCGGGCAAAGGCGTTGGACTTGCTGCCGGTGCCATCCTTACCGCTGTTCTCCGCCACGGCAGGCGATATTCCGCAGGTAAAGAGGATTGCCACGCTCAGCAGGGTGCAAAGAGTATGACGCAGGAGCTCACTCATGCTCTGCCCCCAGCTCCTTTGGTTTACCTTCCAGCGTCCTGATCTTCTCTTTGAGCTCTATCATCCGCAGTTCCCGGGACACGAAGAGCCTGTTCATCCGTTCAATCTCGGCCAGCTTCGCCTCAAGCTCCTTCTTGGACTCGTTGACGTCTTCGAGGATGTACTGGAGCGCCTGTTTCGACTGTTCAAGCTCCACGGTTTTCTGTTCAAGGCTGTCGGTGCGCTCCTTGACCAGTTTTTCAAGGTGGAGCCGGTGCCCTTCGAGCTCTTTTTCAGTTGCTTTCCGCTCGCTGATGTCACGGGCAGAGGCAATCATATACTCCTTACCTTCATGCACAATGACCCTGATATTTATTTCAACAGGGAAGGTGGTACCGTCCTTCCTTTTGTGCAGGCTTTCCAGGAGGATGCTCGGCTGGCGCCGCAGTTCTTCGATATGCGCTTGCCAGGAGAAACTCTCCGGCAGGCCGGCATCGATATCCAGCACCCCCAGCTGCAGGATATCTTCACGCGAATAGCCAAGTATCTCACACACCCTTGCATTCACATCAAGAAGGCGACCATCCTTAGGCGAAATAATAAAAATCGCATCACACGACTGGTCAATAAGCGCTCTGGAAAGGAGCAGATCCGTCTCCTGCTCTTTGATGATGGCCCTCGAGCGCTTGGCTTTGACAATATCCCAAGCCCTCTGCATATAGAGGGTCAACTGATTCACGTCATCGTCATCATAGGGTTGCACCTTGTTACCCACCCCGGCGATGGCCACGATCCGCTCGTTCTCCATAATCGCCACACTCATGTGCCGCTTGATGGAGAAATGGCCTTGAGGAAGATCTTTTTTATCGGGGACACCGGCATAGTCATTATGAATCACCGGCCTGCGCCTGCGGATGCAGTCTGCCCACACTCCGGCCTGTTCCAGGGGATACATGCTCTCCATCCCTGGAACGGAACATTGGGCCATGACCTGTCTGCTCCAGAGAAAAAGACGGATGATCGGGGTCTCCTCGTCGTAAAAATGAAAATATCCGACCTCGCTGCCGCTGAGACGAACAACCTCCTCCAGGGCAAAATCAACCAGCTCTTCTTCAGTTGATTTCTTGAGATCGGAAAGCGCGAGAAGCGACTGGGTCCGCTCCTTGTCAAGGGCAAGGGCGTGGGAGATTACTTCATTTTCTCTGATCCTGGCGGTCAGCATCCTGGCACTGACAACAATACCGGAAATTCCGAACAGGTAGAGAAGACAATGCCAGAGCCAGAGGTTGATGGACTGCGTCCTGCGCAGTTCATAGTAGCCCTCCAGTGGCACAGAAACGCTGATACCTCCCCGCACATCCCCCAGTTTATAACCTTGGTGGCCGTGGCATTTCAGACAGCCTTCTTCCGTAAAAAAAGGACGTATGAAACGAAGATGCGGCGCGCCGTTCAGATCGACAATACTCGACACCTCGGCTGTCCCCTCTTCAAAGGCCTGCAAGGCCTTGGCCTCCCAGGGATCCGGCTCATTGCCGGGGCGGATGGCCCGGAGGCTGGTGATATGGCCGGAGACCCCATAGAGATGGTGAGTCAGCTCCTGTACCTGCCTTGTCATGTATGCAGGATTCATCAGGGTGAGCCTGCGGCCGGAAGGCGTGGTGTTATCCCGCTCAGGATTATGGGCGAGATATGGGCTGGGGGGAGTCTCATCCGTGACCGGGACATAGACGCCGCCATGCCGAGTGGCCCAACTCCGATAGGTGGTGTCTTTATAGAAGAGCGCCCTTGCCTCGCTTCTGGCCTGATCCAGAACGGCCTCGTGCTCGCTCCACAGGTTCCAGGAAAGGGAGCCGGCAGACAGGATGGTCCATAGTAAACCAATCAGCAGAGCCATCCTACGGACTGGAATCTGCGGCAAGGGCCTGGTGCAATCAATGGTCATGGCTGCTCCACTTCTTTGAAGTCATTCAGGTTTTGGTTTTGGGCTGAGCGGGAATTGCATCCGGCGAACATGCGACCTCATCGTAGATGACAACAGATAACGGCTATAATAATATTACGTTTTTTCTTATAGCAATTGCAACTTATCAGTGAAAATAATTTAGGGACTCGGCCCAGCCGAAGAGGAAAGACTACCCCCCGGCCCGCTTTACCTTGTATCCCATGGCGGCAAGATCGGCCAGCAGCATATCCCGATGGTCGCCCTGGATCTCTATCACCCCGTCTTTTACGGCCCCGCCGCAGCCACATCTTTTCTTCAGTGACAGGGCCATCTTCTTCATCTCCTCCGGCCCAAGGGGGAGACCTGTTACCAGGGTCACACCCTTTCCCTTGCGCCCTTTGGTCTCCCTGCCGACCCTGACGATGCCATCAGAGCTGGCAACAACAGGTTTTTTGCTGCAGCTGCACAAGGCCAAGGGCTGCCTGCAGGCCGGACAGTTCCTGCCCTGTTCCGTGGAAAAGACCAGGGTGCCATCTTTGCTGTTTTTTGGGGACATAGGTTTATCCGATCAAGGGTTACTGTCGCTTCCTCTTTGCTGAAATGGTAGTGTAGCAAAAACAGGGCGGATGCGCATTAGAGATTGAAGAGCAGGAAACAGGGAAGAGATGAGAGAAGTCTGGAACAGCTGGAAAGAAAAGAGTCGCTATCGTGAAGTGTCAAAGGTGTGCCTGCCTCTGGTCATGGGGATGGCCGCAACAATGGTCATGGAGTTCACTGATCGGATTTTTCTCTCCAATTACAGTGTAGAAGCCATCTCTGCAGCCCTGCCGGCAGGCGTCACCGCCTTTCTCTGCATGATTTTCCTGGGCGGGATTGGCGGCTATGTCAGTGTCTTTATCGCTCAATACTCAGGGACGGGCCAGAATGAGCAGATCGGGGTTGCCCTGTGGCAGGGGCTATACTTTTGTCTCTTTGCCGGAATTGTCCTCTTTGCGATCTCTCTTTTTGCGGCCCGGCCCCTGTTTCTCCTGGCAGGGCATCCCCCCGAGGTGCGCGCCCTGGAGGAGATCTACTTCAACATCCTCTGCCGTGGGGCCATCTTCCACGTGCTGGCCCAGACCATCTCCGGATTTTTCACCGGCCGGGGCATGACCCGCCCGGTTATGGTTTGCAATATCGTGGGCATGGCGATCAACATCCCCCTCGATTATGCGCTGATCAACGGCGTCTGGGGAATGCCGGAAATGGGCATCGCCGGCGCAGGGCTGGCAACCGTCATCTCATGGGCCATCATTGTCCTGCTGCTGGCGCTGATGATCTTCACCCGTGAAAACGACAGGCTGTTCAAGGTCTGCCAGGGCAGCCCCTTTAATCGCGTCATCTTTCTGCGCCTCATGAGGTTTGGCGTTCCCGGCAGCCTGCAGTTCAGCCTCGACATCTTTGCATTCACCTTTTTCATCCTCATGGTGGGGCGACTGGGCAAGGAAGAGCTAGCCGCCAGCAATATCGTCATCTCCATCAGCTCCCTGGCCTTTATGCCGGCCCTGGGATTTTCGCACGGGATCAGCTGTCTGGTGGGGCAGGCCCTCGGCGGCGGCAGGCCGCAACAGGCCAGACACGTGACTTGGAGCGGCATTCATCTCCTGCTCGCCTATATCCTTTTCCTTGATTGCTTTCTGATCTTCAGCCCGGAGCTGATCCTTTCCCTCTTCATCCCTCAGGACCAGGGAACGGCCGAGTATGCCGCAGTTGTTACCCTCGGTTCACATTTACTCCGAATCGTTGCCGTGTATGTGTGTATGGATGTCTTTTACATGATCTTCTCCGGCGTACTCCGGGGAGCAGGGGATACCCGCTTTATCATGTGGTCTATCGGCACCTCCTCTCTGTTCTGCATGCTTCTCCCGCTCTATATCGGCATAGAGTTTTTTGACCGGGGGCTCTCCTATGCCTGGAGCTGCGTCCTGCTCTTTGTGGCTGTCCTCTGCCTCCTGGCCTCCTACAGATACAGACAGGGCAAGTGGCAGTCCATGCTGGTTGTTCAGCGGAAACGAGAAGATAGGTGCGCAGGACAGGACTGAAGGGATCGTAACGGCCAGGCCATGGTTTATTGGGGGAGGGGGGGGTAAGACAGGGCTGAAAGGGGAGGCGGAAGAGTCCTAACGGCAACGGGCAGGCGGGGTTGAGGCATCCTTCTTGTCATCAAGCATCTTACGCAGCAGCTGCAGCTCGGCCCGCGACTGCCGCAACTCCTCAAGCAGATCCTCTCTGGCGCTCAAGGGCAGGGCATCGCATTGTGCTTCAAGACGGGCAACATCCTGCCTGGCACGATACAACTCTATGGCCAGTAACTTAATTGACATGATGGCAGAGGAGAGTAGGTATCAAAGAAAATGAATGAACATCCCGGCTAATGCTTGCTGGCATTTGACTCAACCGGCTGCGTTGCAAGCTGATTGAAAAAATCACAATATTCCTGCACCAGTTTTTTCCGGTCAGCGGGGGACATCTTAAAATAAAACGGGCTCAGCATAAGGATGCTGATGGCTTCCTAAATTGTCATACCCTGTTCCTCCTTGCTGTTAATAAAAAAAACAAAAGAAGATGCTCACGCTCTGTTACTCCACTTTTAAACGAACCCTTTCTTATCAGATATCACAAAAAAGAGGGCGCTGTAAAGATGTTCTGCAGATAGATGTCGTTCAGTTCAAAGCAGCCGCAACAAAATGAGACAAGGGTTGAGCCTGAGCGGCATCAACCCTTGTGGAGAAAGCGGCCTCTGCAGCCTGCAGAGGAATCAGCAGCGATTGATACCTCAGCCGCCGGCCTTGGCGGGAGCCGCAACATTAGAGCTTTCAGACCCGGCAATGGCAGAACGGGAGACCTTGACGCGGACGTCCTGGGCAATCTCCAGGGTGATGACGGTATCGGTCAGGCCGGTGATCGTGCCGTGAAGACCACCCTTGGTGATCACCTTGTTGCCGCTCTTCATATCATTTAAAAACTGCTGATGCTGCTTGGCCTGTTTCTGTTGCGGCCTGATCAGCAGAAAGTAAAAAACGACGAAGATAAGAATAAGAGGGATAAAAGAGGCAATGCCACTCCCGGCTCCTGTTGTCATAATAACTCCTCCAAAAAATTGAAATAAGCAGGTCGGGATGAATCCCGACCTACAGCTTTTATCAGGGACATTTCCCTCTACAATCGAATTATGTTAATCATTCACCTGCAAGCCTGCCATAAAAATCGTTGCGAAAGGCACTAAATTGATCCCGTTCAATCGCTGCCCGCATCTCCGCCATCAGGTTCAGGTAATAATGGAGATTATGGATGGTGTTGAGATGATAGCTGAGGATCTCCCGGCACTGAAAGAGATGGCGCCGATAGGCCCGGGAATAATTGCGACAGGTGTAGCAGTTGCAGTTGGCATCGAGCGGCGCCTTGTCATCGCGATAGCGGGCATTCTTAATGGTAATCTTGCCGGTTGAGGTGAAGAGGGTGCCGTTTCGGGCGTTGCGGGTGGGCATGACGCAATCAAACATATCCACGCCCCGGTACACCCCTTCGACCAGATCTTCGGGGGTGCCGACCCCCATCAGATACTTGGGATATTCGGCAGGCAGATGGGGGATGACGGCCTCGGTCATCTCCTGCATCAGCCCCTTGTCTTCACCAACGCTTAAGCCGCCGATGGCATAGCCGTCAAAGCCGATATCAATCAGGGCGTGGGCGTGTTCCCGCCGCAGATCAGGAAACATGCCGCCCTGGACAATGCCGAAGAGGAGCTGGCCGGTATCGGTCTGGGCCTCGCGGCAGCGCCTGGCCCAGCGGCTGGTGAGATCGGTGGCCTTGATCGTCTCCTCTCGTGTGGCCGGATAGGGGATGCAGGTATCAAGGCACATCATGATATCCGAGCCCAGGGCCTCCTGAATCTGCACTGCCTCTTCGGGACCGAGGAAGAGTTTGGAGCCGTCCAGATGCGAACGGAAGGTGGCGCCCTTTTCAGTGATCTTGGCCAGCTCCTTGAGGCTGAAGATCTGAAAGCCGCCGCTGTCGGTGAGAATGGGACGGTCCCAATTCATGAATTCATGCAGGCCGCCAAAACTTTTGATCAACTCATGGCCGGGCCGGATATAAAGATGATAGGTGTTGCCAAGGATGATCTGGGCCTGCATCTCCTTCAGGTTTTCAGGGGTCACTCCCTTGACCGTGCCCTGCGTGCCAACCGGCATAAAGATCGGGGTCTGAAAGGTGCCGTGCTGGGTGCGCACTTCTCCCCTGCGAGCGGCGCAGCAGGAAGAGCTGCAATGGAGTGTATAGGGTGATGTGTTAGGCATGGAAAAGGGACCAGGGTTGTTGAGCTTGGATATTTTTTATCCGAAACATTCTCTTCATACAAAACGATATACTATATTCCCGCTCCATAAATTTATCAACCACCATATATGGTGGCCCTTATCCGGTTGATTCTGTGCCCCGAGGGAAAGAGGGGACAAAAATTTGAACTTTCCCGCAAAGCCGCATGGACAGGACAAATAAAAAAATTTGATAATTACTTGACATGGAAACAGATATGCGGTAGTACAAATAATTATATGGTTATTTTTTTTTAACTTGGGTGTTTCTCATCAAGGAATCATAGACGTGGTGAAACTGTTTGACTCTCATGTCCTTCGATAGGGACAGAGACGGGTGTTGAATGCGACTGCAGAATCTCAGGAAGATTGTGCAGTCGTCAGAATTAAAAAAACAAAAACAAAGGAGAAAAGAAAATGGTAAAACAATTTTCCATGCTGGCCCTTGCCGGCCTGCTCGCCCTGCCGCTTGCCGCATCTGCAGGCGTTGGCCCCCAGTCAAGTGACCTTGATCGCAAGATCCAGGATCTGAGCGC
>JANZPQ010000195.1:0-2898 GCA_038040945.1 Desulfobulbaceae bacterium
CGGCACATGTGTAGTGTTAGCGGATGACAGAAGTGGAGTGGTAGTGGGTTCGACCGAGAATACGAGACGACCGATAGTCCAAGTCTTTTACGATGAAAAGAAAAAGGAACGGATCAAACCTCTCAAGATTGACCTGTCAAAGACCAAAGATGATATTACCTGTTATTGCGATCCAAAAAAATTTGGGTTTACTTCTGACCAACTGCTTAATTTTTTTTTACCTTCTCAATCTTAACAAACTTATACCAAACAGGTCTTGGATCCGAGGCTGTCAAGCAAAGGGCGAAAGAGGTCTTCATAATCACGAAAGCCTTTGCGTAAAATATTCTCCATGTCTTGAAGGTCTTGTTCATTTATAACCAAGTTTACACTGAAGGCAAGGGCTTCAAGATTATAAAGTGTATGAAGGTGAGGTCCGATAATTGCGTAATACGTTATTCTCCTCCTGGTAGATGGAAAGCTACAGATGTACTGGTGTATATCTTTGAGAGCAACTTCTGTCCCGCATATGATCAAATTGTATTGAACCGCCTGAAGTCTTTGTATGGCCTGGTCCGCTGATACTGCAGTGTCGATGGCGTATCCCATTTTCACAAGGACCCTTTCCACAATTGTTCGCGTATTATCTGCAACGATTACTACTAATGCAGTTAATGAATTACCGGAATGGCTCGTATCCTTTTCCACCATACCGTCTGCGAGCCAGCTGGTGTCAGGTGGTGGTGGCGGCGGTATAGCGTTCCTGGATTTTTTCTCATTTGGAACGTCACGAAATATATCAGGAAAAAGATCAAAGGCACTTTTCCCGTCCAGGCTTTTGATATCCATATTGTTTTGCCTCAGTTGGAAATAGACTTTCAGGCTGCCTGCTCTAAGGGGATATGAGGTCAGTCGTCAATAGTGAAAACCAAACCTCTCTATCGCTCGCTTTTCTGCAAGATATTTCCTCTCGAAAGCTGCAGGTGTACAGTATCCCCGTTTCTTCTGTATGCGTTGTCGGTTATAGAATATCTCAATGTGCTCAAGGATCTCAGACTCAGCTTCTTTTCTTGTGGCATACTTTCTGTGATGGACCGGCTCAAAACATGAGCTAGCGAGAAATCAGTCAGTTGGCTGAGCTTCTTGCAAAAGGACGAATCAAAGTCCAATAACTGTCATCCCGCGTAGGCGGGAATCCATACCATGCTGAATTTACGAAAATAGATTCCCGATAAAAGAACTCGGGAAATGACACCTTGGTTGTTTTGCAAGAGCCTCATTTATTTACGACGGCTTCTCCTCGGGAGAGAGCGGTTGGTCAGGGAAGATTGATCAGAGGGCAATGACCCCGGCAATGACCAGTTTTCGGCCCCTGCTCTCTCTCGCCAATCTTCGTTCACCTGTCTTTTCAACCTGCATCCAATATCTTTCTGATCGTTAATGCAAGGCTTTCCCTGATGATCGGCTTGCCGATAAACCCCTTGGCCCCCAGGGCCATCGCTTCTTGCTCGTTCAATATATCACTGTATCCCGTGCAGAAGAGTATCGGGATATCGGGCCGCGCAACAAGCATTTTCTTTGCCAGCTGAGCCCCGTTCATGATCGGCATGGTCACATCGGAGATAACCAGGTCAAAGTGTTGCGGATCGGCCTCAAATGCCTGCAAGGCCTCCGTGCTGCTGCTGAAGCTGCTTACCCTGTAACCCAGACTTTCCAGTATGAGTTTCTCCATGGTAAGAATTGTTTGTTCATCATCAACAACCAGGACGTGTTCGGTCCCAACGGGGATTGCGGGGATTGAATCGGCGCTCAGTGGTTCCTCCTCGCTTATTTTTGTCTCTATTCCGGGCAGGTAGATACGAAAAGTCGACCCCACCCCCACCTTGCTGGATACCGTGATTGTGCCGCCAATATCTTTGACAATACCGTGCACCAGAGAAAGCCCCAGGCCGGTCCCTTCACCTGGATCCTTGGTCGTAAAATAGGGTTCAAAAATTCGGTCCGCCACACTTGCCTCCATTCCGTGGCCGGTGTCGGTCACCTCAAGGCAGACATAGGGTCCGGGCAATAACTTAATCGTATGCTGCAGATCATTTGGGCCAATCTCCACCGTTGCCAGGCTAACGCTTAAAACCCCGCCTGTCTCCCGCATGGCATGATAGGCATTGGTGCAGAGATTCATGATGACCTGATGTATCTGCGTCGGATCGGCCAGGACTAAGCCGCAGTTTTTATCAATCTCTTGCTTGAAGGCAATGGTGCTGGGAATAGAGGCGCGCAGGAGCTTGAGCGCTTCTATGACTACGAGTTGCACAGAAAGGGGCTGGAGCTGTTGTTCGCCTCGGCGACTGAAGGTGAGGATCTGTTTGACAAGATCTGCTGCCCGTAGACTGGCCCGGACAACCTCTTCTTGATTTTTACGAAGAGTACTTCCCTCGGGGAGCGCCCGCATGACTATTTCGCCAAAACCGAGAATGGCTGTCAGGATGTTGTTGAAATCATGGGCGATGCCGCCGGCCAGAGTGCCGATTGCCTCAAGCTTCTGGGCCTGACGAAGTTGTTTCTCCAACTCAACACGATCTGTAATGTCACGCTTGACCGCAACATAGTTGTTTATGTTGCCGTCTGCATCGAGAATGGGGGAGATGGTGACCGCTTCTTCAAAGAGGGCACCGTCCTTCTTTCTATTGATAAAGTGGCCGGCCCAGACCCTCCCGCTGCCGATGGTATCCCAGAGCTCCTGGTAAAAGGATTGATCCTGTTGACCACTTTTCAGGATCCGCGGATTTTTCCCGAGGACCTCCTCCTTACTGTAGCCGGTGATCCTCTCAAAGGCCGGATTTACATAGAGGATATCACCTGTCTTGTCTGTTATGACAATGGAATCTCCAGTTTGCTCTATCGCCTTGGCCAGACGGG
>JANZPQ010000196.1:0-8407 GCA_038040945.1 Desulfobulbaceae bacterium
GAAAGATCAGGGCCAGGGTCTTGGCATTTTTCCTTTTCATAACAATGATAGTATCGAAATTTAGTACCAAACACAAGGGGAAAGTGAAAAAGCTCACATCTTTCAGTTCACATCTTTCAGGCTGATACTCTTTATAAAAAAGAGTATCATGTATCATATTGTTCAGCAAAAAATAGCTATATTTATACCATTTGATGGGGAAAAAATACCTTTTTTCAGTATCCCTGGCATGCACGCCAGGGATAACTACAGAAAATAAAAACAAATCTGGCCTCTTGCAACAATCTCACTTTACCTTGTAATATAATTCCCATGCCTGACTCCAAAAAAAACCTGTACCTCCTTGGACGCCCATTCAGTCCGCTGTACAGTGCGGCCATGAAGCTCCGCTCTTACTTGTACGGTCACAATCTCATCCGCCGCTACAAGATGGAGGTTCCCGTTATCTCGATCGGCAATCTGACCATGGGTGGAACCGGCAAGACCCCCATCGTCAGTTACCTGGCCACCTTTTTACAAGGCCAGGGATACAGGCCGGCCATCATCAGTCGTGGCTATGGCGGAGCGTGCGGAAATAAAGTCAATGTGGTCTCAGATGGAAAAGAAATCTTCCTTGATGCAGAACAGGCAGGAGACGAACCGCGCCTCCTGGCCGAAACCCTGCCGGGGATCCCTGTGCTCACGGGTATTGTTCGCGCCCTGCCCTGCAGGCATGCCATCCATACCCTTGACTGCGACATTCTCCTGCTTGACGATGGCTTCCAGCATCTGGCCGTTGACCGGGATATCAATCTGGTCCTGTTCAGCGCCGAATCACTGGCCGGCAACAGTCGGGTCTTTCCAGGTGGCGATCTGCGGGAACCGGTTTCTGCGCTCCTGCGCTGTGACGCTTTCCTGCTTACCGGCACAACAATCAACAACAAGGAGAGGGCGGACCGCTTTGCCGCCCTCGTGCAAAGTCGTTTCCCTTCCAAGCCTGTTTTTTTCAGTTCCTACAGTGCCAGTGAAGCAAAAGATGAAAAGGAGGGCAAAACAATTCCTCTCACAACCCTGCCGACACCGCTCCACGGTTTTTGCGGGATTGCCAGACCAGAGGCCTTCCGCCAGAGCCTCACTGAGCAAGGAATTTCCTTAAGCGGCTTTACCGCTCTCAGGGATCATCAGCCCTATACCCCCAGAATTTTGCGACATATCCGGAAAGAAGCCATGAGCAACGGGGCCCGGGGGATCATCACCACAGCCAAGGACATGGTCAAGCTGAAGGGCCATAGCTTTCCTCTTCCCTTTTTCAGCCTGCAGATGCTGACCCATATTGATGATGGCCTGAAATCCTTTATTGTTGAGAGGCTCAATCGACTCAAACACAACAGCAGATGATGTTTTTTCCCCCAGCCCCTGTCCCTGTCGTGTTTTTCCCCACAATAAACCCATCAAGACGCCAACTACAAAATACATCATAACATATTAAATAAACACAATAAATTTATTTAATATGATCATTTCAAGCAATGGCTTGTTTTTTGCATAAATATTTACGTCAACGCTGTCCTTATTCCTGAACAACAAGGTTTTTCATATGTCACATCAAGCAGAATCCTATCAGCACACCGTACGCAAGACCATCCGTTGT
The DNA here is from genome assembly GCA_038040945.1 of Desulfobulbaceae bacterium. Classification (GTDB taxonomy): domain Bacteria; phylum Desulfobacterota; class Desulfobulbia; order Desulfobulbales; family Desulfocapsaceae; genus UBA2270. The sequence goes on from JANZPQ010000196.1 coordinate 1,631, forward strand.
TGCGGAATTGGTCTGCACTCTGGCGAACCTGTCAATCTGGCAATCAAACCGGCCCCTGCAAACAACGGCATTCGTTTTTTTCGTTGCGACCTGCCCTCTGATCAGCACATCCAGGCCCATATGGATAAGGTCATTGACACCCGTCTTGCCACCACCCTGAGCGACAACGGCATAACGGTCTCCACCACGGAACACCTCATGGCAGCCCTCCACGGATACGGCATTGATAACGCCGACATTGAACTTGACGGGATAGAAGTTCCGATCATGGATGGCAGCGCCGGCCCTTTTATGCACCTCCTCAAGCAGGCAGGAAAAAGAAAACAGGAGGCCCTGCGCAAAGCCTTACGCATCACTAAAGAGATCACATATCAGGACGGCGACAGCCTTATCCGCATCCTTCCCTATAACGGTTTCAAGGTAAGCGGCAAGATCAGTTTTAATGATGAGCTTATCCAGACCCAACGTTATTCCATCAATCTGACAGGAGACCGCTTTGCCAAAGAGATCTCCATGGCCAGAACCTTTGGCTATGTGGAACAGGTTGAAGAATTATGGGAGAAAGGTCTGGCGCTCGGCGTAAACCTGAGCAATGTCATCGCCATTCACTGGAACAGAAAGACGGTATTAAACGAAGAAGGATTGCGGTTCAGCGATGAATTTATCCGGCATAAAGTTCTTGATCTGGTCGGAGATCTTGCACTCCTTGGCTGCCCTATCCTTGGCCATGTTATTGCCCATCGTACCGGTCACACCCAGCACCTTGCCTTCATGCAGGCCATCGCCAGCGCCCCGGACTGCTGGGAACTGATCGAGATGAACCAGAATGGCAATCACTCCGTGCTGGAGCAGGTCATTTCCAGCACGAAAACAGCCGGCGACATTCTCATCCCTTTTTTCAGACCACAACCAGCACAGACAACCATCTCCCCCTCAGCATCCTGCTGACTTCATCCATGACAAGACATCTTTTTTAGTCGGCACCTTGCCAACGCATTTCACCTTACCATCAATGATAACGGCTGGCGTGGAAAACACGCCCAGTTTTGCTATTTCATTAAAATCAGAAATCTTCTCCAGAGATGCCTCAACCCCGCTTTCCTCAAGGGCTTCCTTGACAACCCTTTCCGCTTCATGACATTTCGCACATCCGGGACCACACACTTTGATCTCCACGGCTTTCTCCTTCTTTCATAAATTATTTCAGGTTTTTCAATCTCTTGAATACTTTTCAGAAGAGTACTCCTAGAATAATGATCCAAATAATACTCCACTTATCGTGGCCATCATCACAACCAGACTGACAAAGACCACAGTTTTCCTGGTTCCCATGATACTGCGGATGACAAGCATATTAGGCAGGCTCAAGGCCGGACCGGCAAGGAGCAGAGCCAGAGCTGGACCTTTACCCATGCCGTTGCCGATCAGCCCCTGTAAAATCGGCACCTCTGTCAAAGTGGCAAAATACATAAATGCCCCGGCAAATGAAGCGGCAAAATTTGCCATAAGTGAATTGCCGCCTACGGCCCTGCTCACCCACTCTGAGGGAATCAACCCCTCATTACCCGGACGTCCAAGCAGAATTCCGGCAATCAGGACACCAAAAAGGAGAAGAGGCAGTATCTGTTTGGCAAACCCCCATGTCTCCCTGAACCACTCGCCTGTCTCATCCTCCCTGGTACTTATAAGAAGAGACAAGCCAATCACACCGGCAACAAAGGCCACAGTCGGATGACCGGAAAAAAGCACAGCCGCTATAGCAGGAGGAGCCGCAGCCAGAGCCACCTGCCATTTCGGCAAATGAAACCAGAGCATGAGACATATGCCCATGGCCGCTGAGAACAAAGAGGTTATCAACCACTTATTGGAGTAAATTGCAAACCAGAGCCCCGAAGTTTCTTCCGTCTTTCCCCAATTTGCAAAAACGAGAATGCCGATCATCATGGCAAAATAGAAAGCATTTTGCCAAAGCGGCCTGCTTACCTCTTCTTCAGGCAAGGCCATCTGGGCTGCGGCCTTCTCCATTTCCTCCTTTCTGAAGAAGAAGTGCATGAGAAGCCCGATAACGACACTGAAGACAACAGCCCCAACCGCCCTGGCTATACCAAGCTCAGGCCCGAGAATGCGGGCAGTGAGGATAATAGCAAGAATATTGATAGCCGGACCGGAATAAAGAAAAGCGGTGGCAGGGCCAATCCCTGCTCCCATTCGATAGATCCCGGCAAAGAGCGGCAGAATGGTGCAGGAACAAACGGCAAGGATCGTACCTGATACAGAGGCAACACCATAGGCCACAACCTTGTTGGCCTTGGCTCCAAGATACTTCAACACTGAGGCCTGACTGACAAAAACGGCAATGGCGCCGGCAATAAAGAATGCTGGGACCAGGCAAAGCAGAACATGTTCCTGGGCATACCATTTGACCAGATGCAGAGACTCAATCACAGCCTTGTCAAATCGTCCACTTCCAACCGGCAGATAGTAGCAACTGACAAAAACGGCAACAATCCACAGCAAAGGCTTCCACTCTCGTTTCCATTCCATGAAACTAACTCCGACACATATTCTTTCTATAGACCATGAATGAAGAGCTGCAGGCTTGTTCCCGGCCTCTCCGGTCCAACAGGGCACACACAATCCCGTCTCTACTTAAATTTTCCAATGCTCGACACATACCTCTTAGTCATATCCCTACATAGCGATATTGCCAATAATGAAAATGCTAGCTTCACTAGAACGACTTCTTTACTACGACAGCTGTCCATCCAGGGCCGTCGGCCAATGATTGAAATAACGAAACTACAATTTCAATCCTGCCGGCAAGCAACACGCCATGTTGCAGCTATTCAAAACATTGTTCAGTTTGCCGCAAGGCTGGACTACGCTCAAAAATCCAAGCTGTATCCAACCTGGACTACGCGCCTGCCTTGCCATCAATCATCAAAGTTACCTTCCGGCCCTTTGTTCACATCAAGTGTTCCGGCACGTTCAATAATCATCTTTCTGGTCCATTGCGCGGGATCTTCAACCCGACCCACCTTGGGGCCGAGGTCGTAGGAACCGGCCTCAAGAATCACCTCGCGGGCCAGGGTGGCGCTGCCTCCGGCATTGAACACATCCGTGAGCATAGTGTAGACGAAACCCTCCACCCGCGAGGCCATCCGCTCGCGAATCTCCCGAGGCTGGCCAAGGAGCCTGGGCTCAAAAGGCAGGTTCAGTTTTTTATAGTCGCCACTCTTCCAGCCTTTGGACTCGGCATAGGCCGTCATCTGCTGCCACATATCCTCGCTAACCCCCTCACCCTTGACCTTCTTCAGATTACCACCATCGTCGAGGATGGCATTACCATACTCATTGACCTCCACCCCCCAGGATACCATCTGCAGGGCAGTGGCCACATTGGCCTTGGTGGTGTTGGTCTGGGCAGCAATGGCCCGCAGGCGCTCAGAGCTGTTGCCGGAGGTCCCGTGCTGGGCACCGGATGTACCATAGGGGGCCAGATGTTTATGGATCTCCGCAGTCAATTCCACCTGGATTCCCTGACTGCTGGCCTCAAGGCCGTGAGTGGTTCCATTATTCAAGGCAATCCAGTCGGCACAGATCCCGTGGGCGTTCAACCCCTTGACGAGGAAAGAGGCGTCATCAACGGTGGAAAGCCCCTGCGATCCTTTGATCTCACCCACCTCGGTCTCAAGCCCTGCCCAGGAAGGAATCAGAGAGTTCAGTTCAATATTGGCCAGCAGGTTCAGGTCATCAGCCATATGTGAGGCGTCAATGGCTATCGAGGTCATCCCTGCCTCGAAAAGAGTAGGAATTTCCACTCTGGCCATGGGCAGATCGCTTTCGCTTTTAATCCCATAATGATCGGCGTGGATGGCGACCGGCACGGTGACCCCCAGTTCATTGCACATACCATCCACCAGACGGGCGATGTTCCAGTAATTCACGGCACAGTAAGCCTGGGCCCCGCCCTCGGAACGGGCAATCTCGATGATCAACGCGGCATCCGCCCGCTGAGCCGCCTGCAGGGCGCCACGGATAATAAAAAGATTCCGACCATTGGCGGCCATGGTCATAGCCCCGCCCTTGGCCTGCAGGGCGCGGTCAATCACCTTGCCGCTGACCAGCAGGGCACGGGAGTGAGGAAACAACTGTTTGACACTAGGGGGACGTCCAATCTCCAACGCCTTTGCAAAATCTCCGGCACCACTCATCACAACCTCCAGGTAATAGAATCAAGGGAAAATTCACAGCTTCTCATTATGGCAGACTCGTAACAATTCGAAATCACCCTGATGTCACCTCGACAATCTGGAGAAATCTTAATAGTATCCACAAGTTGACGGTCAATAGTTCTCGCTGCCTCTCGAGACGACAAACTTTCTCTGACTTTTTACACGATTGTCAAAGATTGGTAAGTATAGCGTACCCGAATAAAAGAATCCAGAAGATGAGACAAGAAAAGCCCGCTCTCGCAAAGAAGATCATCATAGCTCTGCAACATCGTTTTTCTCCTCTCCTGCCCCCGCCTGAAAACTGGCAAAACTCTTTCTGCCAAAGACCCATACGGCAACGATACTGATCTCGTAGAGAACCATCAATGGCACAGCCATCATCAACTGATTCACAACATCAGGAGTTGGAGTCAAAATAGCGGCAATAATAAAATTGATGAGCACGGCATACTTGCGGTGACGATTCAGAAAAGCGAGATTGACAACACCAATCTTGGCCAGAAAAACCATCAATACCGGCATTTCAAAGATCACCCCAAAGGCAATAAGCAGGCGAAGGGCCAGTGAAAAATATTCGCTGACTGCCGGAAGCGACATCAAAAACTCATTACTGTAGCCGACAAGAAAACGAAAGGCAGGCGGGAAGACGAACAGATAGCCAAAGGAGGCGCCACTCAGGAAACAGAGAGTAGAAAGAAAGGAAAACGGCAGGAGTACGCGCTTCTCATGCTTGTAAAGACCCGGGGCCAGAAAACGCCAGATCTGATAAAAAATGACCGGACTGGCCAGAAACAGACCGCAAACCAGGGCGAGCTTCAGATAAAAAAAAACCCTTCCTGGTATGAGGTAAAGATCAGCGACGATCCCTCGGGCAGGACATCGGTAAGCGGTTTGAAAAACCAGACCCCGATGGATTCAATAAAACCATAGGAACCGGCGAAGCCGACAACGACGGCACACATGGAGACGACAAGACAGGAACGCAGATCACGCAGATGATCAGTCAAGGTTTGAGGGTTGAACTGTTCATTCTGAACCCCGTTCTCCTGCTCAGAGATGCCCACCTTTTCAGTTCCAGAATTTTGTTCCATCGCGGCTCTTCTTGCTATTATTTCTTTAGAATGATATATTTGAAAGTTTATTTTAACTGAAGCTTTCTACATACCATTCAGATCCCCGCTTGGCAACTCATTCAATAACAGGCTCAAGATTGCTGAAAACGCTGCTGTTCATCCCATTCCTGTTCTCCATCTTCTTTATCTCTCCCGAAACAGTGTTTGCCACCACCGCTGAAGAACTGAGTCTCCTTCTCTGTGATCGAGTCGAACAGTGCAGTGCTGAGTTATCAGCTCTGCAGGGGAATAAAGAATCTCATACGATGAAGCGCTGGCTGGTTGACATATATGACAAAACGGGACTCCACCCCCTCTGGGTCACCCAGGACGGCCCTGGTGAAAAAGCGGCGATACTGCTCTCGGTTTTGAAAAAGTCAGCAATGGAGGGCTTTGTTCCAGAACAGTACAAGGTGAACCGGATCACCTCCCTGTGGGATGGCAAGACAGCTGAAGAGTTGATTGACCTGGACACCCTGTTGACCTTTGCCTTCGTCATGTACGCCCATGATGCCCAAGGAGGACGAGCGCCTTCCAGAAAAAATAATTTCATTTCCACCCCTACCCCTGCTCTTGAGGCAACTGCTCTCGTAAAAGCGGCCCTTTCTTCTCCAGACTTCAGCCAATTCCTAGCTGGTCTGCTGCCACCACACAGATACTATAAAAATCTGCGCGCGGCCTTGCCGAACTATCAAATCCTGGCTGCGGCCGGAGGCTGGGCCTCTATCGAAGGCGGCAAGTCCATACATCCAGGCGAAGAGGATCCAAGAATCCAGACAATCAAAAAAAGATTGCAAGTTGAAGGTATTTTCCAATCTGCCATAACTGACACCACAGTGTATGACGAGGATCTTGTCCAGGCAGTTACCCGATTCCAGCTTCGCCATGGCCTGGCCGGAGATGGAGTGATCGGCAAATTAACCATCGCTGCCATGAACATCCCCGCCCAGGAAAAAGTCAGGAAAATTATTATAAATCTTGAGCGCTGGCGCTGGGAGGCCCATGACCTTGGCCAGAAATATGTGCTGGTTGATATCGCCGGATTTACCCTCGAAGCAATAGCAGACGACACGGTTGCTCTCGAAATGGCCATTGTTGTCGGCACCCAACAGAACAAGACCCCGCTCTTCAGCGACCTGATCCAATATATAGAGCTCAACCCCTTCTGGAACATTCCAGCAAGCATTGCCCGCAATGAAATGCTGGGCGAGCTCAGAAAGAATCCCCGCTATCTGACCTCCAACCATATCCGCCTGTTCAGTGACTGGTCGTCTGAGGCCAGAGAGATAAACCCTCTCTCCATCAACTGGAAGCAGGTGAGCCCAAAAAAAATTGGCCAGTTTAAATTACGACAGGATCCAGGAAAAAAGAATGCCCTTGGTTCTATAAAATTTGTATTTCCGAATAGTTACGATGTGTACATGCATGAC